>JACPAK010000005.1 GCA_016180845.1 Deltaproteobacteria bacterium | reverse complement strand
CCTGGGGCTGAAGTAGGTCCCAAGGGTTGGGCTGTTCGCCCATTAAAGCGGTACGCGAGCTGGGTTCAGAACGTCGTGAGACAGTTCGGTCCCTATCTTCCGTGGGCGCAGGAAATTTGAGAGGAGCTGTCCCTAGTACGAGAGGACCGGGACGGACGGACCTCTGGTGGACCAGTTGTCACGCCAGTGGCACAGCTGGGTAGCTATGTCCGGATGAGATAACCGCTGAAAGCATCTAAGCGGGAAACTCGCCTCAAGATACGATTTCCCGTCTCGTAGCAATACGGGACTAAGACCCCTCGTAGACGACGAGGTTGATAGGCAGCAGGTGTAAGCGCTGTAAGGCGTTCAGCCGAGCTGTACTAATCGGTCGAGAGGCTTGACCAATTATTTTTCGACTGCGGTAAAGGGCTGCAGGTATAAAAACCTGCAGTCCCTTTCCCGACAGTCTCTATGACATATTGCCGATTGGCGTCTGTCATAGTCTTTTGAATGCTCAACTGTTCTTTGTGCAAATGAATATATAGGATAACGAGAAACCTCGGATACGAGGCGGGCTGTCGAGGTGCGACGCAGGCGTACTGTTCCGTACGTCGAGGAGCAACCGAGACGGCCAACGAAGTAGACGAGGATTTATCGTTATCCGATCAAGTTTCCGGTGACCATGCCGAGGGGGTCCCACCCGTTCCCATTCCGAACACGGCAGTTAAGCCCCTCAGGGCCGATGGTACTGTGCCAGAAAGGTACTGGAGAGTAGGACGTTGCCGGGATTAATTTGAACCCCCGGTTCTTAACAGAGCCGGGGGTTCTTTTTTTATTATTCAGTCTTGAGGGCAAATGAATTTTGTGAGCGAGCGATCGGCTTTACCAGATACTACTCGTTCTAGCACAGACAGTGATCAAGCGAACGTTCGCTTCTTCGTAGTCATCAACAGACATTCCCTCCATATGAGGAAAAAGCCTGACTCTTCTAAGGCCAGCAGATGTCTTCCTCCAGGCTTTCATATGATCCTCTTCAGTGAGTGCTGTATCTCCGTTGTTGCATGTCGGCATAGTAGGAATGGGTGCCCCTTCTTCTATTCCCAGACAGTTATATCTATCAGTTCCATCCTCCAGATGACACAGAAGTCTAACATCTGCCGTCTTGAAGTAGATGTTTTGACTCTCTGATGGTACCCGTGGCGGCGGTGCCCAGGCGTTGTGTGCGATTGTGATAAGGAGCATAACCAGTGTGAGCCCCATCAAGGTATGTTTCATAGGTCCTCCTTGTTTTGTTGTGTGGATTGTTTGATTAACGGCGAGTGGCAACGCTGTATCAGCACAGGTCTGAATTGTGTACCCCCCCCCCCACTTTTGACAAGGTTTTTTTGAAAATTTAAAATTGTTGATGAAAACGAATCTGTTGCTTGCCAAGGCAGTTTAACTTATCACTTTTCCATAAAGTCATTTTCTACCCATCAGCATCATAACTTCGAGATTTGTATCCGATTATTTTTAAAAGGGTTTCCTGTTAATTTTAGAAAAAAGGGTAAAAAAAAACCCTTTTACCAGAGGGGTGATTAAAAATTATTTAGTAATTTCAAGTATTTGTTAAGATTAATCCATTGGCACCATTTGTGCAACCTCTCCCTCGTTAGCAGCGAACCTTTAAAAGTGAGGTGTCTATGAGAAGGATTCTATTTGTTATCCTGTTTCTTGTTGGTTTGATTCCTCTGGCTCATGCGACCCACTTTCTTGAAGGTGACGTGACGCTCAATGACTCTGCTTACACAGGTTCTACCACTTATGTGAGTCTTTGGTGCTCAGGTTCGAACTGGTCAGGGTGCAGTGCTTGGGCTCAAGTCAATAGTCATGGGAAGTATACGCTGGATGGTGCAACTGATTCTTATAACTGTTGCTCTTCGACCTATTCGGGGAGAACTTGGGATCGATGTCAGATTTACGCCTACCAATGGGAAAAGACCGATGTCGCGAATAGCTTGTATAGTGATGTGACCTTTGACTGCTCCACACCCGCTACAAAAAATATCGCCCTCCGTTCAAAAGGCAAAAAAATTAATATGACCGTGACCGCAGGGGGGCAAGCAACGACCGGTGTTTCTGTCTCTTGTTATGAGAGTGGGGGGAGTTATTCGTCAAGCTGGATTGATAATTGTACTAATGGTGTTTGTGAAGTTCCGGCGTTGGCAGGTACCTATACCTGTAGTGCCTATTGTCGTTGGAGCACGTGGGGTTCAGACTGCCCTTATGGGGGATATCCTTCAAAGTCAGTAACCATTGGTGCCAGTGATACCTCAGTCTCACTGAACTTAGATTTTAGTTTGAAGAACAAAACAGTCCACGCCTGTGTTTATGCCGGTGATAATCTTGTCAGCCGAGACATTACGGTTTCTTGTAATTCCCAGGGTTCGGGTACCTACATCTACGGCAGTGATTCTACCGCTGATTCCGATGGTTGTTACACGATCAAAGTGGGGGCGGGGTCATTCTATTGCTCTTCTTACTGTAACAAATGGCCTTGCGATGAATATAAAGGAAGTCCGAACACCACCGTCACACTCAGTGATTCCGATACGAGCAGAGATATTACATTAAGATACGAACTGCCGGACAAAAAGATTCGGGTGACCCTCAAGGCAGGAGGGAGCACTTTTACATCAGGCATGACTGTTTCTTCTTATAAACAGGGGGGTGATTGGAGCTATTCCTCAACATCAACCCCAACAAGTGGCGGATATTATGAACTTACGGTCGGAAATGGCACCCATCAGATTTCTGCCTATCCCAACAATTACCAGAACAGCGAGGTTTCAGGATATCCCCAAGGAAAGGTTTCCTTTTCCAGCGCCGATGCTGCTGGGACAGTTGCCAATGTGACGCTGACATTTCTTAAAAATGATGCGACGGTTGCCGGATCTGTTTCCGACGGGGCGAACTATATTCCCGGTGTTTGGGCGAGTCTCAATGCCCATGATGTAACGAGTCAGACCGGCAGCTCGACGGGGGCCCTTGTCATCAAAAATTATGAAGCGACAAGCGGTTCCGCTTCTTCCTCGCAGGTTTACGCCTCGGCCTCTACCGCTTCAGACGGTTCTTTTTCTGTTCGTGTGCCGGCAGGAACTTATTCTGTCTGTGTCTGGCCACCATGGGATCGACAGGATCTGGCACAGACCTGTGAAGAAGTGGTGGCACAAGCAGGTGGTTTGACCACCGTCAGTCTTATCATGGAAAAGAAGACCGGTCGGATCAATGGGTGCGTGACCGACTCAAGTGGACGGGGGGTTAATGCCTATGTGAACTGTTGGAGTTATAATGGATCAACAAGTCAAAGTGACTATCTTTGGAGGCAAACAGACAGCAGCGGTTGTTTTTCTGGTAATGCAGTTGAGGGGAGGACCTACAGTTGCACGGCGAGTCCGAATACCTGGAACGACCCCTCCTCGACTTTTTGTGGGTATACGAATGAAGGACAACAGTCAGTCACAGCGACTTCCTCAGCACAAACTGTTAATTTTACGGTTCCTTCCTGTGACTGTGCACTCAACCTCAATGTTGTGAATGCGCTGAATGAGACGATTTCTCTGAATGGAAGTCTCGAGTGTCGACCGAAGACGTTTAGGGCAGGGGAGTATTATTACGGTGTCTGGGGACAAATGACTTCAGGAACAGGAACTCTGGATGTGGAGAAGGATCGTGAGTTTACCTGCAGGACATGGTTTTGGGATTCAAGCTATACAACGGCGGATGAAACGACTTGTACATGCTCAGGGAGTTCAAGTTCTTGTTCGATCAGTATCGCTCCAATAATTAATGATGCCATTTGTGGAAGTTATGTAGATGGAGAAGGGAATCCGGTGGAAATGACTAACATCTCTTATATCTCCGTCTATGCGACAAAAGGAAATAACTATAAGACATGCGAGGCGACATCGACCGGCTACTGTTGTGATGTTTCTGAAGGAGCCTGGCAGTTAGGGTATTGGGTCGATTCGGGCAGTGGTTTTACGTCAGGTTCAGCTGGGACAACGACCAATGCAGTTACTGTTCCTGCCTCCGGTGGTGTGACCCATAATTTGACCCTTCTCAATACCTGTTCTATTGCTGTCAGTGTCCTGGATCTCGATTCGAGTGGCAGGCCGAATGTTTGGGTTGAGGTTTGTCCTTATTCGGCCTCTCAGGAAGGGGCCAACTCGTATCAATATTACTATGGTTGTGGGTGGGGAGAGACCGACGGCAATGGGGAGGTCACCGTCAAGGTAGGATGTCCCACAGGGTCGGAAGGGATTACTTATTACGGTAATGCCTATATTCCGTACGGGATGAGAGAGGGACGTAACAATCCGCAGGAGTGCACTGTTCAGGCGGTGATGGGTTCGGTCAATCCATGTATCCTCCAATATGAACAACCGGATGGGCAAATTAATATCGTGGTCAGTAATGGCGAGATTGCCTCGTCGGATCTCTCCGGATTGGCGCTTAAGTCAGGTGCTGTTAAGACGGCGCCGCCATTGAAGGGAGTACTCAACGCCTTGGAAACAGACGCCTCTAATCCATATGCGGTGGCGACGGTTGACTGTTTCTCACCTGCTGGTGGATCGTTTGAGGTGACGACAGATGAAAACGGGAACGCCACTTGCTCCTGCTCTTCAGATGATAAGTGGTTTGTCGTGGCTTACAATATCGTCGGCAATGCCCTCTATGTCTCCAGTGCAACAGAGTGCACCTGTTCTCCTGAGGGTGCTTCCTGCGAGGTCCCGGTTGATTTTGTGACCACCCTTCCGGAGGCACGGAGTGTGACGATTACTGATGCGGCGACAGAGCAGATGTTGATTACACTTTCAGATGGAGCGGAATTCAAATGTGACCAAGGTTGCCTGGGAGATACGGGAGAGGCTGTGACCTGTTCGATGGGTCCTGTGGTCCCGCCCTTTACGCATAATAAGGTGCCCGCTAACTTTTACGGGCACTTCATCAATTGTTATGAAACGGTTGTGGACAGTAACGGAAGCTCGACACGGAACGCGATACAGCAATTGAATACCAATGCCACTATCAAGATTCCGTGTAACAGCAGCCAGCTGACGAATATGGGTCTTACCGAAGATGATGTCCAATGCAGTTACTGGGATCCGGCGACAGGAAGTTACAAGACAAATACCAATTGTGCGGTCGATTGTAGCGTCGGTACTACTTTGTCCGTGAGCCATTTGACCGATTTTGCGATTGTCGGAAATGGTTACCTCGGTGGAATTCAGGGTGAGGACGGTGGAGCGGTCGGGAAAGAGGATGAAACCGCTGGATCCGGTGCCAACCGAGGTGCCGATCTGGGCTCCTGTGGTGGTTGTTATATGTTGAGTTCAGCGGATGGCAAACTGGATGACCGGATCCTTTGGGGATTCATCCTTGCCTTGATTGGGTTGTCCAGGATTCGACGGTTGAGATCGACTTCAGAGAAAAAGAAATAAGGGAATGAAACAACCTTGAGGTGCCTTCCCTCTCCCGATGGAGGAGGGGAGGCACCTTTTGTTGTTTCTTAAGGAAGGAGTCCTTTTGCCTTTTGGTTGTTGTTTGTGGCAAAAACGGCGAGTGCATTAGGACCGCTGGCGCTGACGTAGCAATAATTGATATCGATTCCCGCCTGTCCCATCTTGTGGGTTGCCTCTGCGAAGGAACCGATACGATTTGCCAAGACGGATGTGACGACTTCCTCTTCTGTCGCCGAATACCCTCCCTTTCGAAGCGCCTCCATCGCCTTGGTGTTGTTATCTGTCAGAAACATGAATGTGGCCTTCCCTCCTTCCCCCCAGGCGCAGGCCGCTTGGATCGAGACCCCTTCTTCCTTCAAACAACCGGCTGCCTTTGCCAGGGTCCCTGGCTTGTTCTCTGCTGTTACAGAGATTTCCTTTTGGATCTGTCCCATAAACCACCTCCTTGTTTTGATCCCGAATTCTACTCCTCTCTCGGTGGGGTGGGGTAATGCTTTTTTACTTTTTTATTTAAAGAGGGGCAAGTTCCGTGCCAACGCTCACAACCTCTCAATAATCGTAGCGACCGCCATTCCAAACCCGGTGCAGAGTGTTACGAGTCCATAACGTTTATTGGTTCGCTCAAGCTCATCGAGCACTGTTCCGACGAGCATCGCCCCTGTCGCTCCGATCGGGTGTCCTAAGGCGATCGCTCCACCGTTAACATTGAGTTTTTCCCAACTCGCCCCATCTCCTTTAAGATCATGTAACCATGCCATCGGTACAGGGGCGAACGCCTCGTTGACCTCGTAGAGGTCAATCTGTTTGAGTGTGAGACCTGCTTTCTTCAAAAGCCTTCGGGTACAAGGAATGACTCCCAAAAGCATGTAGACCGGATCATCGCCAATTTGAGCGGTAGCAACAATTCGTCCCCTTGGTTTGAGGCCTGATTTCTCCAGACCTTTCTTTGAGGTGATCAGAATTGCTGCGGCGCCATCCACAATACCTGAGGAATTTCCGGCATGGATCTTCCCATCCGGCTTGAAGGAAGGTTTCAGATTAGCCAAGGTGTCAACGGTGGTTGTTGGTCGCATATGTTCGTCTTTCCCAAAGACAAATTCCTGACCGTCTTGTGTCTTGGCCTTGACAGGGACGATGCTTTTTTTGAACCGGTTCTCTTCCCAGGCTTGCGCAGCACGTCGTTGTGACTCAGCGGAGAATTCATCCAATGATCGCCTGTTGAAGTCATAGCGATCAGCGATCATTTCTGCGGAGATTCCTTGATTGGGGAGGTCTGGATAGCGCTTTTCCAGTTCGGAGTTTCTGATATTCATGTTGAAGTCAATCGCCATCGGGACGCGCGTCATGTGTTCGACCCCCCCTGCAATGATCAGATCTTCCTGGCCTGACATGCAGGCATGGGTGGCGGCGTTGACGGCGGTAAGTCCGGAGCCGCAAAAACGATTCACTGTGTAGGCAGCGACCTCTTCTGGGAGGCCAGCGGCGAGGACCGCCTCACGTGCGATGACATTATCCTGTTCTCCACGCTGGCTCACACATCCGTAAATAACCTCGTCGATCTGATGAGGATCGATCTTGTTTCTCTCGATCAATGCCTTAAGTGGAGTCGCTGCTAGATCGATCGGGTGGGTGTAGGCTAAACTTCCATTTCGTTTTCCTCGAGGTGTGCGGACCGCATCGATGATGAAGGCGTCGATCATGTTGGTTCTCCTTTTTCCACAAAAATTGTTGGAAACCTTGTTGAAACAATTCGTTCCTACCCTTTTTCCTCTTCAAACACAATAAGATGATCCTAATTGCTTAAATATTAGGCAAAAATAGATATTAAAGTTATCCACAACTGTTGGCAATATGTGACAATATGTATAATGTCACTTATAACTGTATAAATTTAAAATGTTTTATCCAATATTCTCTAAACAGGGAGGAGTTGATCAAAGTGCGGCGTATCCTTTTCTTCGATTGAATATCTATATTTGATTTTTTGGACCTCATCCCATTGTTTTACGAAGGGGTGAGTCTGATGACGGAATCCGATACGTCGTGCCCCATCGAGAATCTCCTTTTCCTTCGCCATGAGGCGCTGCTTATTTCTCGCCTTTTTTTCTGGTGACGAGGCATAAATGTAATCTTGTACAAGCTCCCGATATTTTTGAGACCCTGCCTCCTTTGTGCTGTTGGGTGTTGAAAAGGGGTAGATTGTCAGGAGGAGCGAGGGGAGATTATAAAAATAGATCGACATCGGACCTCGTGAGGCCAACATCCAGCCGATTAAGAGAAGACGACTCGGCATCATGGACCAATAAGATCGTATAAATTCCCATTTATAGTAGGACCGGTCTTCGTATTCTTGAGAGCTCCGAATCATGCAGGTACCAATTCCGCTGGCAGCTCCAGTGAAGAATATGAGAAGCCCCAGATAACCCAGAGTTGATCCGCTAAAGAGCGCTCGACCGAGGGTCGGTTTAATAAAATCATCAGGGAGTTTCTCTAACGCAAAGAAGGGAAGAGGCCCCTTCGTGATTTTTTTATAGCAGTGTTCTGTTGTATTGACGGCGATCTGTGTCCCAATCGCGAAAAATGGATTGAAAAAGATCGCGAGACTCCAGGTAGAGACGAACAGATTTGTGCAAAAATCTTCGAGACGATAATTCCGAGGGTTCCATGGGGAAGTGTTCCCGGATGTCGGTCGAAGCATCGCATTTCCAGCTCCGTCAGCTATCATCCGTACCACTAAATTCATCATGAGAGAAAGTGCCGTCCAGCCAATGCTGGCCCTCAGCGGGATTAGTCCCTTTCCCTTCACATATTTGCGATTATTAAGAAAGTGCTGGTAGACTCCACCGGCAATAAGACCGACCTGAAGGATGTTCCGGATCGGATCCCGATATCCGTAGAGACCCGCATATTCCGAATCATTCTGACAGCGCTCACTGAAGCGACGATCGCTCCATTCATCAAGTCGTCCTGTCTTGAAAAAATTGATAAACTTGAGGGGGATATTGATGATGGAATCAACATTTTCAAAAACTCCCGTGAAGGCTACCACAGTGCCTGCGACCAGAAAAAGACCGGTCTTTATACTTCTTGACCGTACATTACACCCCGCAGGGAAGAGAGGTTCAAAAATTTGTCTCAAAGCAGATTCTGGTGTGACAGGAGCTATTGAAGTCATCGATTTTGAGGTTCATCGGACCGAAAACAAAAATGTTTCCAATAGATTTACGGCCGTGTTAGCTCCCCCCAGAATGTCATGCCGCATCAAGAAACTTCCCGAAGATCTGATCTCTAAGATTGCTGCCGGTGAGGTGATCGAACGGCCCGCCTCTGTCGTGAAGGAGCTTGTTGAGAATGCGATCGACGCCGGTGCGAGGAATATCCGGATCGAGGTGGGGGAGGGGGGGCGGCAGTTCATCCGTATTATAGATGATGGTTGTGGGATGAATTCCGAGGAGCTTTTGCTCGCTCTTGAAAGACATGCGACAAGCAAGATTCAAAACTATCAGGACCTCTTTAACATCCAAACCTTGGGATTTAGAGGAGAGGCGCTTCCCTCGGTCGCAGCGGTTTCCTGGATGTCGATTGAGACAAATGATGGATCTAATGAAGGGATACGGATTCAGATAGAAGGGGGAAAGACCAAACATCAAGGGGCCTTTGCACGGGATCGCGGGACAACCGTCGAGGTTCGGAATCTCTTTTTTAACACCCCGGCACGACTAAAATTCCTGAAGGGGCGCGAGACAGAATTTTCTCATATCGCGAATTGGCTCGAGGCGGTCGCCCTCTCGTCCCCGGAAATCGGTTTTATCCTGACCCATCATCTGGCGACAGGTCAGGTTCGAGAGGAGATCCGAACGCCGCCTCGAAAAAATCTCAGGGAACGTATCCGGGATCTCTTGGGTCCGGAGATAGAGGCCTCTTTAAGGCCTATTTCCTGTTCTGGGCGTGCCATGGAGTTGACCGGTTTTGTTTCAGATCACAACGTCACCTCGGCTTTGGCGAAGAGCCTTTTTTTCTTTGTGAATAATCGGTTTGTTCGGGATCGGACACTCCAGCATGCGGTGATGAGCGGTTATGAAAATCTCATGATGAAACATCGGTATCCATGGGTTTTTCTTTATCTGTCGGTCAAGCCGGACGTCGTCGATGTCAATGTTCATCCGACAAAATCAGAGGTTCGATTTGCGCAGGGGAGTTTGGTGCATGATCTTGTCAGGGAGGGGGTGAGAAGAGTTTTACGAGGGGATAAGATCACAGAGCCAGCAAGAGGCGCTTCTCCAATTTCCTGCGAAACTCGCCCAACACCGTCGATTGATTTTCCTCTGGTCCAGGGCTTCCCGGCGGAAAATCACTCGGTTCAAAGGTGGGTCTCAGACAAGTTCTCGGAAATTTCCGAAACACCTCTTGCTGGCTCCTATAAAATCATCGGCCAAGTTCACGCGACCTATCTCCTTTGCGAGACACCAGACAAACTGATTCTGATTGATCAGCATGCGGCGCATGAGCGTATTGGCTTTGAAAAGCTTAAAAAAGAGTTTGAGGCGGGAGAGGTTTCAAAACAAATCCTTCTGTTGCCGGAAACGTTCGAACTCAAACCGTCCGATGCCGAGATCTTACGACTGTATCTCGATGAGCTAAAAAGATTTGGCCTCGAGGTTGATTCATTCGGTCCGAATAGTTTTGCCTTACGGGCGATTCCGACTCTTTTGATGGGAGAGGACTCTGTTACCCTCATTCAG
Source organism: Deltaproteobacteria bacterium (assembly GCA_016180845.1). Lineage (NCBI taxonomy): Bacteria > Pseudomonadati > Myxococcota > Myxococcia > Deltaproteobacteria bacterium. The sequence continues at coordinate 96,896 of JACPAK010000005.1, read as the reverse complement.
GATTTGATCGAAGAGTTAAAATCGTATGGAAAGTTGACTCCCCTGCAAGAGAGGATCCATGAGGTTTTAGAGACGATCGCCTGTCATCGTCAGATTCGCGCTGGTGATCGACTTCATCAGGAGGAGATCGAGGCGCTTCTTCAAGAGATGACTCAAACCAATTTTTCCTACAGCTGCCCTCATGGCCGGCCCGTAAAAGTGGAGATCTCCTTTGAAGAGATTGAGAGATGGTTTCGAAGAAGGGTATAGTCACTATCATTTGCGGCCCCACCGCTGTCGGCAAGACCGCTTACGCCATTGACCTGGCCCTTAAAGAGAATGCGGAGATCATCAGCGCCGATTCCGGACAAATCTATCGAGGTCTCGACATCGGGACGGCAAAACCAACTGATGAAGAACGACGAGGCGTTCCTTTTCATCTGATCGATATCCTCGATCCCTCGGAACGATTCAGCGCTGCTGATTTTAGAAAGCAGGCCCTCCAAACAATTACCGAGATCCAACAAAGGGGCAAAAAAGTTTTTATCGTCGGTGGAACGGGACTCTACCTCAAGGTTCTTGAAGAGGGGATCTTTGAGGGTCCTTCGGCCGATCCTGAGATTCGGGCTCGATTAGAGGGGGAGATTCGCGAGCAGGGGATTGAACATCTCTACAGGCGACTCCAGAAGATTGATCCCACCGCAGCAAAAAAGATGGATGGTTACAACCGTCAGCGGATCATCCGGGCGTTGGAGGTGTATGAGCTGACCGGGAGGTCGATTTCGAGTTTTTGGAAAATCCCCCCCTCGGTCCCCCTCTTTGACAAAGAGGGGGAAGGGGGAGATTTTGTAAAACTCGGCCTCACCCTCCCCCGCGATGAACTCAATCGCCGTATTGAGACACGCATCGATGAGATGATTCAGAAAGGTTGGATCGAAGAGACAGAGGTTTTACTCAAGAAATGGGGGGCTGAGGCACCCGGTTTGAAGCTGATCGGTTATAGGGAGCTGGCGATCTATCTTGCGGGAAAAACGAAACGCGAGTTGGCGATTGAACTGATCAAGACCGCTACGCGACACTATGCGAAACGCCAGTTAACCTGGTTCAAAAAAGATAAAGAAATTCGTTGGGTAAATCCCTTGACAGCCTAACGCAGCTTGTTAAATACCGCTTTCAATTTTATTAAGTTCTTGTAAACTTTCAAAAAAACAATGCAGACGAACATTCCAGGCAGTGAGAAATTAGTTGAAAAACCGGTCGAGAGGAATCTCTGGACACGTCGAGATTTCTTTGGGTTTGCCGGATGGGGGGCGTTTCTCTCCGCGATCGGTTTGGGGCTCCTCGGTTTTTTGAGACTTCTCTATCCACGAGTTCTTTTCGAACCCTCTCCTGTTTTCAAGGCAGGGAAGATAGAGGATTTTGTGGAGGGAGAGGTGAGTGAGAAATTCAAGGAAGAGCAACGGGTCTGGATTATCCGTGAGGCGGGGAAGATCTACGCGATCCAGGCGATCTGCACCCATCTCGGTTGTACGCCCCGTTGGCTCCCTCTGGAGGGCAAGTTCAAATGTCCCTGCCATGGAAGTGGTTTTACTAAAGATGGTGTTAATTTCGAGGGACCGGCTCCTCGCCCTCTGGAGCGGCTTGCGATTCGTATGGATGAGGAGGGAAATCTCATCATCGATAAAAGCAAGAAATATCTGTATGAGAAGGGGCAATGGGAGGACCCGGAGTCGTTTATCGTTTTATGAATTTGATTCAACTCAAAGCGAAGTATGAAGAAATCCGAAAGACGGTCGTCGATTCCTACGTCTGGAAATCGATCTTTCGTCACGGGTACAAAGACACACCACGAAATCGTGTCTTGATGACCGCATCGAACGTCTTCCTCCACCTCCATCCTTCGAAAATGAGACGGCATGGAATCAAGATCTCTTATACCTGGTGCGCCGGTGGGCTCACCTTCCTTTTTTTCCTCGTAACCGTGGTTACCGGTGTCATCCTGATGTTTTATTATCGACCTGTTGCTGAATATGCCTATGTCGACATGAAGTATCTGCAGTTCGATGTCCCGTTTGGGATGATCATGAGAAACATGCATCGATGGGCGGCCCATCTGATGGTCATTTTGGTCATGCTCCATATGTTTCGCGTCTTCATGACAGGGTCTTACAAACCACCTCGGGAATTTAACTGGGTCGTCGGTGTCTTGCTGCTTGTCTTGACCTTCCTTCTCTCCTTTACCGGCTATCTGCTTCCTTGGGATCAGCTTTCAATTTGGGCCGTTACTGTTGGAACCAACATGGCTCGTGCGACCCCGCTCCTGGGACATGAGGGGCCATTTGCGGCACAGATGCAGGAACTCACCGGTCTTGTGACCCCGCGTTATGATGCTCGGTCGCTTTTGACAGCAGGGACTGTGGTTGGGGCGCCGACGCTGCTTCGGTTCTATGTCTTGCATTGTATCTTTATTCCAATTGCCGCAGCGATATTGATGATTGTGCATTTTTGGCGTGTTCGAAAAGACGGGGGCATTTCGGGGCCACTCTAATGGTAGAACCACATAAGTCAGAAGAACAAATCATTCCCCCCTCTTCATTGAATCCCGACAAGATTCATACCTGGCCTTTTCTTGTTCGTGTGGAGTTTATTGTCGGTCTCCTCGTCCTTATTTTCTTAACCATTTGGTCTATTGCCATTGATGCCCCCCTGGAGGAACCGGCTAACCCGACCAAGACCCCGAATCCCTCGAAGGCGCCGTGGTATTTTCTCGGACTGCAGGAGATGCTGGTCTACTTTGATCCGTGGATTGCGGGGGTTCTGTTGCCTTCCTTGATTATCGTTGGTCTCATGGTGATTCCTTATATCGATATCAATTCGAAAGGGTCTGGTTATTATACCTTCCGTGAAAGACCGTTTGCCGTCGGCATGTACTGTTTTGGGTTTCTGATCCTCTGGATTGCCCTGATTGTCGTCGGGGTTTTTCTGAGAGGACCGGGGTGGAACTTTTTTGCCCCATGGGAGGCGTGGGATCCTCATAAGGTTGTTGCGTTGACCAATGTCGATCTCAACATGTGGCTTGCCCAGACCTTCGGTCTTGATTTTCTAAGAAATCAGGTGGTGGCTGCCTTGTTTGGATTGAGTCTCATTGGCGGTTACTACTCTCTGGGGGCTGTTTTTTATCTGATGAAGGTCAAGACAAATGAGACGCTTCAAAAACTGGGTCCCGTCCGTTATGGAATTGTTGCCTTTCTTTTCCTGACGATGATGGCCCTCCCGATCAAAATGGTTTTGCGGTGGACATTGAATATTAAATATATCTGCGTGCTTCCGTGGGTGGGGATTAACATCTAGGGCAAATATTTCCCGATAATTTATGGCCAAAGAAACCGATCCCATCGAACTCAAATCCTACTCCAAATGGCTCTTTGTCCTGGGTTCTCTCTTTTTCGCTGTTTCTGTCTGGGCCTTTTACAGTGAGATGATCGATCGAAGGAGCTGGAAAAGGTATCAGCGCGAATTTAACACCTTGGAGCTTAAGAGGGTTGAGGAAGAGTATGCCAAGACAAAAGAGGCTTGGGAGATTGAAGATAAACGTCGTGATCAGCTCCCGATGACTGCTGAGAGAGAGGACGATCTTTCGCTTCGTCAGATTCGATTGAAGATCGAACAGGCTGAAGTCAATATGGAGAGTCCGGAGCTTCTAAAAACCAAGGACGAACTCCAAGAGAGAAAGAACCGTCTTTCAGATGGGAAACAACGCTATGGATTTGCGAAGGCGGATCAGGACGAGGTCTTTTACGAATGGAAGCATGCCCTTGAGCACAAGAAAGAGCAGGAGGCGGCCCATTTCAAACAAGAGTATACCGAGTTGGAGGCGAAGATTCGCGAGTATGATCAGAAGGTAAAAGAATTGGAGAGTTGGGTTGCTGAGGTTCAATCGGTCGTCACACGTTATGAGCAGGAATTAAAGAAATGGAAAGACAAAGAAAAGGTTTACCTGGAACCTTTTGATAAACTCGAAAAGAAAAAGAAGGCGATACGGTCAAGGGGCTTGGAGATTCAGCAGGTGGTAATCGATGACCTTGGCAAGGGGGGGGTAATCAGCTGGGGGGCTGTCGATCGCTGTGAATCGTGTCATGTTTCCATGAACCGCGACGGATTCGAAAACGAGAAAAATCCCTTTAAAACCCATCCGCATCGAAGCGAGATTTTTGGTGCTCATCCCATTTCAGAATTTGGTTGTACCACATGCCATCAGGGGCAGGGACGGGCGACCCAAATAAAAGGCGAGCCGATGGAGGAGGGGGATTTCGTTCATGGGTTTGAGCATCATTGGCCCGAACATCTGCTCAGGGGAGATGCCCTCCAGTCAAGTTGCAATAAATGTCATCAGGATCAATGGCAGTTGAATTTTGCCCCTGTTTATTTGAAGGGGAAAAAACTCTTTTGGGATCTTGGGTGTACCGGTTGTCACGCCGTCAAGGGTTTTGAAGAGGCCCAAAAGATAGCTCCCTCTCTCCTCAAGGTTCGGAGCAAGGTCGATCCCGAATGGCTTATTCGCTGGATTAAACATCCTGAGGAATACCTTCCCGAGACCAACATGCCGACCCCCCCTGTTGATATCGATGCGCCCGGCCAGACAGAAAAGATTGCCGCCTATCTCTTGCAATCATCCTCTGCTTACTCGTTTCCATTTGGTCAGTATCCCGGAGGGAGTTCTCAGGAAGGGAAGAGGCTTTTTGAGACGGTTGGCTGCATTGGGTGTCATACCCTGAAAGGTCAGGGAAGTGCTCTGGCACCAGCACTCGATCGGATCATGGAGAAGACAACAGCTGATTGGATTTATAACTGGATCCAGGATCCGAAGACTTACAATCCGGATGCCAGGATGCCCGATCTTCGTTTGACTTCTCAAGAGGCGGCCAACATTACCGCTTTTCTTACCAAAGAAAACCAGGCCCGAAGGGCCGTTGAGGGGGAGGCTCCATCCGGCTCTGCCGGTGGAGGGGGCGACGCTAGCCCCTATGACGACCCTGAAGAGGCGAAGGAGGGATTCCTGCTCGTTTCTCAATTTGGTTGTTATGGGTGTCATGCTATTAATGGTTTTGAAAAGGCCTCCCGACTCTCTGTGGAGCTGACTGATTTTGGAAAGAAAGAGGTATCCCTCCTTGATTTTGGCGATACTGAGGTGCCAAGAAACTGGGAGGATTGGCTCAAAGGCAAGCTCAAAAATCCTCGCATGTATCTCAATGAAAAAACCAGCTCCAAGATGCCCAATTTCCGTCTGAAGGATGATGAGATCGATGCCCTGGTTCTCTTTCTAAAGGGTTTGAAAAATGAAAAAGTCCCGCCTCGCTATTTGATGACCTATCGCCGTCCTGAACAGCAAGCGATTGATGAGGGAAGGCGTCTTGTCGAACGACTCAACTGTCGTGGATGTCATGTGATTGAGGGAGAGGGGGGACTGATTCAGCAACATCTCGCCGAGGGATCTGCATTTCCTCCGATCCTGGATGGGATCGGCGCACGGGTCCGTCCGGAATTTATGTTCAAGTTTTTGAAGGACCCTTCTTTCAAGAAGATTCGGCCGTGGGTCGATGTGAGGATGCCAACATTTGGTTTCGATGATCAGAACACGAATCGGGTTCTTCAATATTTTTCAGGATTGAGTGGTGTGCGATCTGATTTTTATTCTCCGACTCATCCTCCGTCAATGTCGGTGGAGGACAGGGTCGCGGCGGAAAACCTGATTTCGCCTTCTTATTTTAGTTGTTACTCCTGCCATGCACGGAACAATACGCCGCCTCCCGGATCTCCGACTCAATGGGGTCCCGACCTCGCGCTGGTGCGTGAGAGGATCCGACCTGAATTTATTCCGGAGTGGCTCAAGGATCCTCAGAGGTTTACCCCGGGGGTCGTGATGCCCGGTTTCCTCCCGGATGATAGTGCGGCACCGCAAGATATTCTCGGAGGGAATAGTAAGAAGCAAGCTGAAGTTATTCGGGATTATCTCTTGAATTTGAATCCCTAATAGGTCTAAGGTGCGCCGGTTTATGACCAAGTCCGGGTACCCCCGCGCTGCGGGGGTGGACGCGGAAATGGTTGGAGACGGGAGTCGGAAACCATGATTTACAAACATCTCAAATGGTTATCGCCCACTCAGGCTGAAGTTGCTAAGTGCTCGGAAATACTCACTAAAACTACAGGGATTGTTGCGCGCCACCTAAACAAACGGATTTCCCTTCCGATCAGCCTGCTCCTGTCTCGAAGGGGTGTTCGTCCCAATACCATCACCTATTTTAATATGCTGGTTGGAATCCTGTCCGGGGTTCTTGCGAGCCTCGGGTCCACCGCAGGGATTTTGTGGGGCGCCATTTTTTTCCAGTTGGCCTCGGTGCTTGATGGGGTCGATGGTGAGGTTGCTAAACTCAACGGGACGGCGAGTCAGTTCGGGCAGTGGCTCGATACGATCAGTGATTGCATGACCTATTTTGTCTTTTTGATCGGTTTGACATGGGGGCTCTATCGACATCTTGGAGATCCGTCGGTCCTGATCATTGGCACACTCTCTCTCGCCTCTTCGGTGTTGTTTCTCTGTCTGATGTTGATTTATCTTAAGAAAAATAGCCGTTCGGGGAGTCTTGTTACGTTTGAAAAGGATGTCGTCAATGGGGCGGTGAAGGAGGAGAGTGGCTTTTTCTCACATTTCATTCATTACGGCAGATATCTGGTGAAAAAAGATGCCTTTACCTTCATCTTTATGATGCTTGCCCTGCTTGGATATTCTGAATCGATTCCTTACCTGGCTGCCGTTGGCACATCGGTCGCCTCGCTTCTGACACTCTATCTGAGTCTCAAGAAGAAACCTGCCTTTGAACTTGCGGAAGGGACAGATGCCAAATCATAAGAAGACAGTTTGTGTTTTTGACTTTGATGGGACCTTGGTCGATTCGATGGATAGCTTCATTGTTCTGGCGGCAGAGGTCATGAGAGACATTTATCAATTACCTGTTTCACAGGGGAGTGAGGCGTATGTCAAGACCTCAGGTATTCCCTTTCGTGAGCAGTTGGAGATTATTTTCCCAGGCGATTGCCGTAATCCCCTCGCCTGTCAGCGTTTCGAATCGATAAAAAAGGCGAGCTATCTCGAAAAGGAATTTTGCGAGGATGTCGGTGAGACAATTGGTTATTTGCAGTCCAAAAAAATCAAGGTCGTCGTCTCTTCGAGTAATTATCAAGAGCTTGTTGAGGAGTTTTTGAAGAAAAAAAAGGTTCGATTAGATCTTGTGCTTGGATGGAGGCCCAATTTTTCAAAAGGACGCGATCACTTTCGTCATGTTCAGAAGGTTTTATCTGTTACACCGCAGTCCATTCTCTTCGTGGGAGATTCCTTGAAAGATGCCGAACGGGCAGAGGAGTGCTCCATTGATTTCATTGCGAAGACCGGAATCTTTTCCGAAAAAGAATTTCGGGATCATTTTCCAAAAGTGCGTGTGATCCGGTCTCTTTCGGAACTTAAGTCTTATTTATGAAAGCAGTTATTTTAGCTGCCGGCCGTGGAGGTCGGCTGGGAACATTAACGCGTCAAATACCAAAAGCGGTTGTTCCTTTTCTGGACCAACCTCTTTTTTATCGGATTCTGGATCTCTGTGATGAGGCGGCGTTCGATGAGGTGATTGTTGTCGGGGGATATGGTTTTCATCTCGTAGAGGCAGCCCTTAAAGGACGCCACAGGAGCTATCGACTTCTTCATAATCGCCAATTCAGAGTGGGGAGTATTTTGACTTTACTGACATCATTTCCTTACCTTGATGACGGTTTTTTGCTCGCCAATGTCGATCACATCTATCCACGTCGTCTTTTTCGGGGATTTTTGGAGAAGAAGGAGGGGGTGGTCGCTGCCTGTGATTTTGATCGGCCGCTCGGGGATGATGACATGAAGATCCGTCTCGATACGACAGGAGATCTGACGTCAATTAACAAGAAGATGGTGACTTACGATGGGGGGTATATTGGGATGACTGTCTGTTCTCGTGAGTCTCTAAAGACCTATAAGCATGCGGCGCAAGCGACTCTTTCCCGCTGGGGACATAACGTCAATGTCGAACAGATCCTTGCGACGCTGATCGAGTGGGGTGAGGCCCCATCCGTGTTCGATGCAAGCGGACTGGGCCCTTGGTGGGAGGTTGATACCGCTGAGGAATTGCGGAGGGCGGAGAGAGAGATTTCCAAACTCGTTAAGGATTAGGGCGCTTTACTTTTCTTGACAATTGGTTCGAATTATTTGTAGTGCAACGCATCAATATATAAGGAAGGAAATTATATGAAAAAAACTCACGTAAAATCACTGATGTTTGTCTTGGCAACCCTTTTGCTATCGGGTTCACTTTTTGCCCAGGCAGGGACGATCAAGGGTGCTGTAAAGTTTAATGGGACCCCTCCGCCGGTGGCGGCCTTGAAGAGACAGGCCGATCCGTTCTGTGCGAAGACCCAGATGAAGGATGAGACGGTGCTCGTGAATGCGAATGGCACTCTGAAAAATGTGGCGGTTCGAATCAAAGGGGTCGTCGCTGGGGCAGCCGCAGCGGCAACCCCTTCAGTCACTGTCGATCAGAACAATTGCATGTATCGACCCCGAGTGACTGTGATGGCTCCGGGGCAGAAACTTCTCGTCAAGAATAGTGATCCTGTCCTGCATAACGTACATTGTTACCAGGAGACCAAGACCTGTTTTAACCAGGCCCAGATGAAGGGGGCGAAGGATATCGAGAAGGACTTGGGAGCCGGGGTTTACAAGATGAAGTGTGATGTCCATCCCTGGATGACGGGGTATGTGATTGCGAATGAGAACCCCTTTGTTGCGGTGACGGGTGATGCCGGTGATTTTACCTTGTCAAATGTTCCGGCAGGGACCTACACCGTCGAGGCCTGGCATGAGAAGTACGGGATGCAGACGGCGCAGGTGACTGTCACTGCCGGTGCGACAGCGACTGCTGATTTCACGTTTGCCGGGCAGTAATTACAGACCTTCCATCTGTTTCGATATTCCATTGCCTGGACAGTTTGTCCGGCCCTGGACATCCGGGTAGGGGGTTAGTTTTCTTTTCCGTGTGATCTTCTTGTCAACCTCCCTGTGCAGGATGACACGATCGCGGGTTATTCTCGGATATTCATTCCGAAGATAACCGATGAGCCATTTCAGGCTTTCGATCTGTGCCCATGAGGCGTAGTCCCGAGGAATATCATCATGAATCATTCCAGCCAGTGCGACCCCGATCGATCCATAGTCGGGATCTTTTGTGATATGGTCAGGATTTCCGGCCCCTTTTTCTTTGACGGATTCATAGGATCTTCCGGCATGACCTCCCACATATTTCATTTCGCGTCCTTCGTAGATCTTTCCATCCCACGTAATATAATAATGATAGGGAATATCGTCCCACGGGTATCTTAAGGAATTTTGAGAACGTCTTTGCAAATCGAGAGGTGGAAGGTTTCTGCGCAGATTGGTCTTATGAATCACGATGTAATCAAGAACCTCGGTCAGGGGAACCTCATATTCCTGTTCATGAAGAGTTGGTTTTGGAGGAAGTGCTTGCCAGGCTGTCCTTGGAATAATCCCTCCCCCCATGGTTTCTCCTTACGCTATTTTTTCTCCTGTGTGTCCACAGAAAACTACGACTTTTTTGTAGCCCTACATTGATTTAAGGAGTTGATCCCTCTTTATAAAAAACTCAGCATCAGAAAGTGCTGCCTTCAGACCTCCCGGGAGAGGGATCGGTTTTTCGAGTGTCACCCACGATTTGCAGCCTCCATAGCTCTGTTTCATCGGGATCCTAATTTCCTCCGGTAGTTCGTAAACACGGAGAACGACGATGGTGAGCGCCTTTTCCGACCCCCATTCGAAGCGGCTCTGCAGGAGTGATTCATCCCAGATATGTTGCCCCTTCAATTTATTGAAGAGTGATGGGTGAGTGATCTTGATCTCATCGACAACCCGCGCGAAATATTTGAGATGCAGTTTCCCATCCTTTGGCTCCGAGTCGAGACTGAGTTCAAAATCGAGGAGGACGCTCGGAATCAGACTCTCCCGATTCTGATGCAGGTAGGTTGGGAAGAGGAGAAACTCACGGTTTTCGACAATAAACTCCCCTTGCTCCTCGGCGATCCCCCCCTTTCGAGCGATAAAGATCTGTTTTCCGTTCCCGAGTGCCTCGCAGACGATCGCCCATTCCTTGAGGAGTTTTGTGCAATTCTCTGTCATGTTGCTCTCTTTGCCATTCTTTTCCTGATAGTTAATGTGATGTATCTAAAAAAGCAACGGTTGGAAATTACCTAATTATTTAACAACTTTATAGAAAATCTGTCGATAACATTAATAGAGATTCAGGATGAAGATACCTCCCCCAAATAGCGGCTTTTTACGGCGAGTTGTTGCCGAAGTAGCTGAGACAGTTGTCTCAGAAGTTTTGCAACCACATTCCCCAAGTTTAGCACCCCCGCCCTTTTCTCCGAGATTTCCTGCATTTCCTCCAGATTGGACGAGGATTATTAATCTAAGAAAATTGGTGGCTATTTTCAGGGAGATTTTTTTTAAAAGTTACGAAAGGGGGAATTGCAGCACTAACATTATTAATTTTTTAAAAGCTGCTGAGGAACGGGGGATGGATATCAGTGGTGCTGAGGTTGTTTTTATCATGGCTAGAGGAAATGCGTCACAAAAAAAGGCTCTATTGAGACCACTGTGCCCACGAAATGCGACATCAGGATGGAGTGCTCACGTGGTATTAAGGGACGGGCGCGTTATTTTTGATCTTGACTTCACTGATTCTCCAAGAGTTGTTGGGGTTCATGATTATTTCAGAAGAATGTTCGGCTATCCTGATCCAGAAGCAATAGCCTCTGTCTCAATCAGGACAGTTCCAGCGACAGAGTTTCTTGCCGAAAACCGCGCACTTGATTTTGGTGTTTTCTACACGATAGACGACTTTGCAGAAGAGTTTTATCCAAAACGAAGCCTCGTAAGTTATCTTCATTCATTAACGGCAGGATAGGATTGAGTCAGGGATGGATTCCCGGAGCTTAGCCTTTTGCGATTTTCTTTTTAAAGGTTAATGCGACGAGACCGCCCGTGAACACCCAAAGGATCGAGTTCACTTTTCTTAAAAGTTCCACAGAAACCCCCACAGCCGGATCGAGTCCCAGAAAGTGAAAGAGTAGACCGAAGGCCCCTTCATTAACCCCAAGATTTCCCGGGAAGAAGAAAAAGGCAACGGTCATGAGTAGGGCGAGGGAGGAAAGGATAATTGCCTCAAAGGGGCCCAACGGGATCTTCAGAAAAATTAAAATCAGATAGAGTTCCATCGCACCGAGAAGACGGCTTAAGACATTAAAACCGACCCCTTGTAACAATTTCCCATGCCCCTCTTCATAGTATCCGCGGATCACCTCATCGACCTCAGCAGCCTTTGTCTTCCATGTGGTTGGGAACCACCGTCCGATACCGATTTTTTCCAGGAGTTTAATGAATGAGACAAAGGCTGATTTCTTCTGATGGGCCATGATGAAAGAGAGCCCCCAAAAGAGGAGCCCGACCAGCACCCAAAGGGCGAGCTTCGGAAGCCAGGGGAGGGGGAGACGAAACGAACCGATGAAAAGTCCGAGCAGGACCATGACCGCAGCCCCGAGGGTCATGACAGTTCGGTCAATGATGACCGAGCCGGTCTGGATCTTCCGTGGAATGTTTTTGCCCATCAGGAGGACCCGTGCCGTGTCCCCCCCGACGAAGTGCGCCGGTGTCGATCGGGTAATCAGTTCTCCGGCGATCTTGATTTGATAGAGACGTTTGAGGCTGTAAACACCTCGTGGCAAAAAAACCTGCCAACCAAGGGTGTAGAGAAGAAAGCGCGGAAATCCCATCAGGAAGACCAGCGACATTCCCCAACCGGCTAGTTTCATATTATTCCAGATTTTTGACGGTCCTAGTTGATGGATGATGATTCCTGCCAACAGCAAGGCGATTAAAAAAAGGAGAGGTCTCAGAATTTTCATCGGCATAAGCGGTTATAAGCATCGATAAACGCCTTGTAAAGAAAACAAGAAGATATTAGAGGGGTTTGCGATGCTTTCACGCCAATTAACAACTGCGAAGAAGTTAGAGGGGATCTACAAATACCTCAGGATCAAGGCGACCGGTTGGCCACGGTTGATCAATCTCGAAGTGACGAAGCTCTGCAATGCCCAGTGTGACTTCTGCCCCTGTTGGGAGATCAAGGATTATCCGCAACTGAAAGACTACACTGAAGTGATGAAGAAATTTCGTCCGATTGTCCTTTCTCTGAATGGAGGAGAGCCGCTACTTCGAAAAGATCTTATTGATATCATCGACCAGGTGAGACCGTATTGCACCTATCTGACGCTAATTACCCACGGTGGTTTACTGACCGAGGAAAAATACAAGGAGCTTTGGGAGCATGGGGTTGATCAGCTATCGATTTCAAGAAACTATATCGATGAAACCCATGACGAAGAACGTCACCTGCCGGGGCTGACGCGGCATTTTCAGGATCTGATTCCACGGTTGACCTCTCAGGGGTTTGATAACATCGCCTTTAATACGGTGATTATGGATCGGAACATCGATCATATTATCCCTTTGGCAAGACAGGCAGCCGAATGGGGGGCCAAGATCTCGTTCAGTTCCTACAGCTCGCTCAAGAATGATCGACCGGAGCACTCTGTTCAAGAGAGCCGGTTGACGAAGCTCCAATCAGTCATCGATGAAGTATTAGTGCTGAAAGGGAAGCAGGGGCATATCCTGACCTCCGAATATTACTTGAAAAGAATTCCGCAATATTTCAAAAGTGGTTTTGTTGAGGATTGTCGTGCGGGGCTCAATTTTATCCAGATGACGCCAGATGGTTACATCAAACGTTGCTCTGAAATGCCGGTCATGATGCATTGGAGCGAGTATGATCCGGCAAAGGTCGAAAAACCGAATCCATGTAATGTCTGCTGGTTGTCGTGTCGGGGAGAGACGGAGACACCGATTACGCCGGCACGACTGTGGGAGTTTGTGAAGCATTGATCGTGTCACCCCCTAACTCCCTCTTACACTAAGAGGGGGGATTAGAGGAGGTGGTCAGATGGGGATTATCAAGGGGAGAGCGGTATCTCTCCTTGATTAAAGCGAGCATCCCCGCCATTGCCAAGGTGGGGTGCGAGCGAACGCCGCTCTGGTGGAATTGGTAGACGCGCCAGACTCAAAATCTGGTGGGGGCAACCCCGTCCCGGTTCGATTCCGGGGAGCGGCATATTCCAAAATTCATTTGACGAATAGACCACAAATAAGTACCATAATCATATGAAAAGTGTACCATTAAAAGACCTAAAAAGTAACCTTTCTCATTGGACAGAAGAGGCCTCAAAGGGGACCGATATTATTGTGACCCGCTATAATCGGCCTTATATCCGGCTTACCACGGGCGTAGAGCCTCATCTCCATCGTGGAGAAAAAGCGGGCAAGGCTGAATTACGGCCGATTGGTCACCGACTCACTCAGGGAAAGTGGCTTAAGTACCTGGAAGAGGATAGAAACGAGGATTAAATGGAGCGGATCTATCTGGACACCTCCGCCTACCTGGGGATACTTCTGGGGGAAGAGGAGGCCGAAAGGCTGCAACGACTTGCAGAAAAAAAGATCTTTTGCTCAAGTGTCCTGCTTCTGATCGAAGCAGAAAGAAATCTTGTTCGGCTGAGTCGTGAAAAAGTATTGAAACAGGAACACTATGAACGGGCCATTGGGCAGCTGAGAAGGGTCCATGAGGATTTCCTGTTGCGCGATTTCACGGTCGACCTTTGTCTTACCGGCTCTTTTCCGGCGGTACGCCTGCCTCGTTCCAATGATCTTGTCCATATTAGAACCGCTCAATGGTTTATTCAAAACGGCGGTCTTGAACGTTTTGTCACTCTCGATGAGAGACAACGGGGTGCGGCATTGGAATTGGGCTTGCCTGTTCAAAACGGGCAGGATTTCAAGTAAATCGTTTGTAGCGAGCGGCGTGGGGGGAGCGGCATATTCTTAAACGTGCTTTGTTAAGAGGGAGTGAAGATGACTCTTTCGTCCTCTGACACGATTCAGAATTTGGGTGACAGAACCTCTTAAAGTATCAAGATTATCCTCTGCCTCTCCAAGGCTAAAAAGATTAAGGCAGCTCATAAAATCAAAGCCACCATCAAGAATAAGATCGAGTGCTAAATCAAGGCAATCCGAGACCCCTTCAACTTCAGGGAGAGAAGAGTCTTGAGCAAATTCGTTATACTCCCTTAGCCTTGCTTGAAAACGTTCTGCATGATGGGTGACTGTCTGTATAGCATCATCTGCTTCGGAGGTTGACATCGTAGAGAAGAAACTGACTGCTTTGCTATCTGTGAGAAGATCCAGTGTTTCCATTCCTTGGGCATCATCAATCTCATCAACAGCCTCATCAATCTTATGAATCAGGCGGTTTCCTTCTTTTTCAATCTGTTCAACCTTCGCGTATGCCTCTTTCCATCTCTTTTCAGCAGCCTCACGTGCCTTTCGGAGCCCTTTATGCCATTCGCCAATAATTCCTTCGACCTCTGTCAATTTAGATGACCAGTCTTCGGCTGCAGACGGAGGGGTGAAACGCTCCCTGAGTCTGTCGCCCATTGCCAGGAGCTCTGGGTCTCCATCATAATGTTTGAGTTTAGCCACTATGTCTGCTCGCAGACTGTCGAGGCTTTGAAATTTCTGTTGGAAACCGGTTCGAGCTGCCTCAAGTGTTCCAGCGGCCTTTCGAATATCCTCAATTTCGGCAAGCGCCTCCTGACACTCACGTGTGGCATTCGCAATCGCTCGATTTGCTTCAAGATGTCTCCTTTGGGTCAGTAGATTCCGAATGTTGGTGACAGCTGTTCTGGCTTCTTCGATTTCTTTTCTTGCTTGAGCCACTTCAGCCCAGGCCATTACCATTGATTCTTTTGAATGGGTTGTCTCCAGATGTTGAAGGGTAGCTTCGGCCTCCGCAAATGCCGTATCTGTTGGCCTGAAAAGCTCTTCAACCCTTGCCACGGTGGCACTGGCTCCATCAATGGCGTCTTGAACATCCTTCTTTTTTAATTGTGCAGCCTTGAAGGCATCCGTAACATCATCGGATCTTTTGATGACGGCAGCCAGATCATCCGTTGAGCCACAGAAATCAAAGAACTCCTGCTTTTTTTGCATTGCTATTCTTAACAGCTCTCGAGGGTCGTCGGCCGCTGGGACAACAGTAAGACTGTAGTCAATAGAGGTTAGAGTTGCCTCTGCCTCAGATGCGCGTATCTTTTTTACCGCATCATCAAGTTCATCAACGATTTTTTTTGCCTTTTTGGCCTGGATTTTATGACGATGAAGGAGATTGAGATAGGAGACGGGGTCTTTCTGATACAGGAGATTATCTAGCTCACCCCAAACAGCTTCTGGCGAACTCAAAGGATGAGAGGCGAGCCATCGTTCGGATAATCCTAAACCACGTATTCTCTCTTGCAACTCTGTGAACTGTTCAAGTGGCAGATCTTGCCGAGGATTGCCAATTCTTAGAGTATCGGCAGCGAGGGATCCCTCCTTCCAGTGGACCCTCAATTGGGCCATTTTCTCGTCAAGCCGACTCAAGAAGGTTGATGGTTCCGCCAAAATCGGCTCCCTCGTTTCTATTCCCGGCATTCTTATTTTATCGACTTCCTCACGCTTGATAGAAAATGAGGTTTCCATATCTCTCATTGATTTTCTCAATCGGCTCAGTCGCCCCCATATTCCTGCTTGAGAGGCCTGTAAGGTTGAGCCGTTGACTTGTGTTTCCAGTTTTTCGAGTCCGCCAACAATTTCGACAAGAGAGGTGTCTAAGGCTTGATATAATTCCTGTGATTTTCCACGGCTCTGACGCAAGGTTTCCAGCAGTGTATGTGCTTTTCCTGGATCCCCATAAATTTTTTCGAGATTACCCCATGCCTCCGATATTTTTTTGCTCCACTGAGACGACCTTGACTGAAAAACATTCATGGCCGACCGACAATGAAGAAGGTAACCCACGCTCCAGCCAAGCGCTATCAGGATGCCAAGGCCAGCAGCGAGCCTCGGATCGATATCAAACCCAGCTTTTCGAACTCCCAACTCGTCATCCGTATCCGTCGTATTGTCTGAGAAGAAGTTGGGAGCGTCATTCCAAATCGAAGATATGGTGAATGGGGATGTTGCCACTAATCTTCGATCTGTTGGAAATGATGGATTAGGAACGACCCTTTCTATCCCCTGGCTCGTTGGGTGGGGAGAAGAGTTCCAGCTCGATGAAGGTAAAGGTGAAACGCTCATTTTCTGTGGACATATTATCGATGGGAACAGTTTTTGGTTGCTGGTTTTTTGGCAGTTTTTTGGTAGTGTTTTTGAATAGAGCGGCACAAATAAGCAACAATCTCTGTTGGCTGCCGATAACCCTCCTGTAAGATTTTTACAGGAATATTATGGGTTTAGGATTACAACTGGCCGCAATAAGACAGCCTGGGGAAGATTCGCCTCAGTCGACCTCGCTTTTTGATGCCTGGAACATATTGGATCAATGCCCGAGCCCTGTTATCTGCACACGATCTGAGCAAAACAGGACGATTCCTATGGTCCGGGTTATGACTGTCGATGTGATTTATTTGATTCTCGACCCAACCCACCAACCTTCAGGGATTGGATCTTTAGCAAACCGGAAAATCTCGCCCTTGTCGGATTGACGGCTGCTGTCCATCGGGTTCAGTTCCTCTGAACCCAGAGGAGACGATTCAGATGATGATTGATCTCTTCTTACGGGTTCATGGTTAATCTCCTAAAAAAAAGTTGCGATACTTTCTTTTTCAGTGTTTATTGATTCCCTTGTGAAAAGGTTCTTCAGCCTCCTGATAATTATAGTGCTTTTCTCCTGCACCGGTGCGGAGCCAGAAGAGGAGGTCGCACCCGCCGAAATTTCAGATTCCTCTGACGAACTTGTTTTTAAATCGGCGGTTACAGATACTACCGGAAATATCGGTGCGGAGGCCGGTTTTATTGCAGACGGAGATAAGATCACATTGCCGACCGGTTTTACCGCCGAGCAGTGTGTCTTTACCGCCGCCTTGGCCTCGGTCTCCGGTAGCGCCTTATCTCAGCGAGTCGCCGTGAATAAAACGACCGCTGTCGTGACCTGCAAGACGCTCGTTCAAGAGAGGGCAGAGGTTCAACCGACTGAAAAAAGCTGTACTGCCTCCTACACAGTTATTTGCGCAAAATAAACCATGCCACTTCATTCAGAAATAGCGCTCGATTTTAATAATATGCTGGCCGATCGGATCGGTCCTGAGGGGATTGACCCTGACGAGATTGAGGCGCTCTCAGACACGTTGAGACAGACTTTCAAGGGACTTGTTGATTTAAGAAAGCTTGGCCAGCTTCCGTTTCGGGATCTTCCCTATCAAGAGGGGTTGCTGGACCGTATCACCACAAGGGCTAATGAAATCCGATCACGCTATGAGACCGTTCTCCTTCTGGGGACAGGGGGGTCGTCTTTGGGTGCGGCCTGTCTTATTGATTCGCTCGCCAAGCAAGGTTCTTCAAACAGGATGAGACTGGAGATTATCGAGGATCTGCATCCCTTAAGATGGAAACAGCTCACAGACACCCTTTCCCCGGATAAGACTTTCATGATTGTGGTGAGCAAATCAGGGAAGACGATCGAGACACTCGCCGCCTTCCTTTTTTTCAGACAATGGATGATTGAGGGGGTCGGGGAGATGGGGTATCGCAAGGGCGTTCTTTTTATTACCGATCCGAATCGTGGTCCACTGCGTGAGATTGCCGAGAAAGAAAAAATCGAGACCTTCCCTGTCCCTCCGGGAGTGGGGGGACGTTATTCAGTTCTCTCAACAGTGGGACTCTTGCCGGCTGCCTGTGTCGGCATCGAGGTCAAATCACTGCTCTCGGGGGCAAGGCGTATGGATGAGAGGTGTGAGAAAGGGGATGTCTGGATCAATCCTGCCATGATGTCGGCGGTTCTTCATTACCTGGTTGCCAAAAAGAAGGGGAGGGGAATTCGTGTTCTCATGCCTTATGATGACCGGCTCAGAAGTTATACCAGCTGGTTTGCCCAGCTCTGGGCCGAAAGTTTGGGAAAACGGGTTTCGCTAAGAGGCGAGGAGATCCGTGCCGGGATTACGCCGGTAAGGGTCGAAGGTTCTATTGATCAGCATTCCCAACTCCAACTTTACCTCGAGGGCCCTCGAGACAAGACGGTGACCTTTCTGGCTGTGGAGCATGCCGGCGTTGCGCTAAAGATTCCAAGTGCCTATGATTCGCATCCGGAACTCTCCATTTTAGGGGGAAAAGCGGTCGATAGCTTGCTGAAGATTCAAAGACAGGCGACGGAAGCGGCCCTCTGCGATGCTGGGTGTCCCAATCTGACGTTGACGATGAAGGAGGTGACGTCGGACACGATCGGACAGCTCTTGTATCTGGGAGAGGTGGAAACTGTTTTTACAGGCGCCCTGTACGATATTAATCCTTTCGATCAACCGGGTGTTGAGAAGATCAAGAATTACATCCAGGGGCTTATGGGGGCTGCGGGGTTTGATAAACAACGCCAAGCGATTGATGCGGTCAAAAAAGACAGAAGGTTTGTGATTTAATCTCTTCTGTACCCAGACAGGGTACGATTTTTTTGCGTACACAAGTAACTTTTCCCTCCGAGAGACGATAACGTTTGTGAGACATCACTAGGAGGTTTCCTTGAGGGCACCGATAACAATTGCAGAGGCGGCACTTTTACTTTGCGAGATAGGCAAATACTTGGGGTGGGGAAATGTTCACCTGGATAATGTCACCCTTGAGACGCCTGCCGGGACGGTGCCCGGAAGGGGTGGAAGTGCACAGCTCTATTTTGAAGAATTTGCGGAGCAACAGAGTTACAAGATGACAGCCGGTTTTTTTGAGGATGGGAGCCCGGTCCCGAGAAACTTTGTCCAGGGGAATTCGCTCCCCCCGGCCCTACGCCTGGAGGTCAATTCATTTATCAGGGGACACACCGAGCGGGATTTTTTGGTAAGCATGGAACGTCATCGTGATCAGGGGTTCTTAAGGAGGGTTTTTGGTGAGGGACTCTATACCCCTCGGGATAAATCGGGAAAGGACAGGTTCAATCACTGGAGGATCTATGATTCTTCTGCCGGTTTCCGCAGTCCCTATACACATGTAAGTGCCGATTGGAGATGGTCTAGACATTGTCCCAGTGGAATAGATGCCATAGGTTTTCAGGATTTCGCTCGCGGTGGTAATCATCTCTATTATGATAGGTCAATGGGAGGGCTGGTTTATTCTCCTGGTCCCTTTTTAACGAGGGCTCAATCACCTGTAGGAATTGTCGGCGGGAGGATTGTTGAAAGTTCAGAGGTTTCAGCCCAACTGGCAAGGGGGGGACTGGAGTGTCATGGTTCGGCCATTGATGAGCTTTGTCAGAGAACTGGGAGTCGGCCCCTTTTGCGAATCCTGACTGGAGAGGCACCGGTGCCTATAGAAGGTGTTGATGCCGCCTTCGGCGAGGTCAAGAAGACCTTTCAGATGAGAGTTAGTTCCGGTGTCCCGAAGGGGGGGATCACCTCGGGTCGGAAGAGTTTTTCTCCACGGGGAGGCTCGTTTCTTGCGATAGGTGCCCTGACCCTGATTCTGGGCGCGATGACAGATCTGATTATCCAAACCAGGTCGACCGTCTTTGTTTCAACCCTTCAATCACCATCTCCTGGATTTTCTGCCGGACCTCTTCAGAGAGACGATTGATCAGGAGTTGATCATTCACCGCATCAGGACCGTAGGTCTTGTGAAAATCAAAGGGTTCTCCGAAGTAGATTGACCACTTCGAGGGGAGCGGGATCAATCCCAACGGTCCCAGCAGCGGGAGGGTTGGTGTGACAGGCAGATACGGAACCCCCAGAGGTCTTGCCAGGATCGTTGACTTGTAGATCATGGGGTGGATCTCCTCAGCACCGATGACTGCTGTTGGAATCAGTGGGCTTCCTGTCTTTAACGCCAGCTTGATAAAACCGGCCCGGCCGAATCGCTGTAATTGATAGCGGTTTTTGAAATGCTTCCCGATCCCCTTGATCCCTTCCGGGAAGACGGTCACGAGATGGTTTTCCCTCAAAAGTCTCTCGGCATTTTCCTGACAGGCACGCACCCCGCCGATTCGGTACATGAATGTCCCGAGGAAGGGGAAGTGATAGACAAAATCTTCGACAAGGAAGCGGACATCACGTCTCACCGGGTGATCATTATGGACAGCGAGACCGATCATCGCGCCATCGTAGGGGAGGGTTCCTGAGTGATTCGCAACGATGAGACCGCGTCCCTCCGAAGGGACATTTTTGACCCCCTGAACACGGACCCTCCAATAATTGTAATAAAGAAAGTCGAAGAGAGGTTTCACCTTTTTGACAAAATTGATATCCCGACCAAACTCATCGTACTCAACCGGTTCGTTTTCATCCCCGAACCAGAAGGTTTTGAGGAGCTTGAGGGCCGGGGTTTTTTCCTTTCGAGGATGGTGCCCCAATTCTTTTTCTAATTCAGAAAGGCGAGTTTCAAGACGGCGGGCCAACTCCTCCCAGGATTCTCCGGGCCCTCGTTTCAGATAGTGGATTTTTCCTTCGTCATTCATGAAACTGTCCTTTCAAGCAGGCGGACATTTTTGACCCTTTGGGCGCCGAGAAATGACAGCAACGCATCCTTGCTGGAGTATTTTGGTTTGAAACCGATTTTTTTTGCCCTTTCTCCATCGGCGACCGAAAGATATTTCAGGAAATCAAGTCGTGACGAAGGGGCGGCGAAGATCCCCGCATACCACATGAGTTGCACAAAAGGGTAAAGAAGGGGAGAGGGGATCGGAAGGGAAAGTTTTCCGGCGATCTTTAAGACCCTGGAGATCGGCAGGACACCCTCACCGACAATATTGTAAACCCCAGGACAATCGTTTTCGAGGATCAGTTTAAAGGCCCTCATGACATCGTCTTCATGCACAAACTGGACAAGCGGGTCATACCCCATAACCCGCATCAAAACGGATCTCTGGAGAAAAGTCGTTTTGTAATTTCTGACATTTGGACCCAATGTCGTACAGGGACGCAAGATCGTGACGATCGTCTCAGGGTGTTTTTTCGCGAAGGCGAGGAATTGATTTTCGGCCTCAATTTTATCTCTTAAAAAACGGCTTTTGTACCCGCCGCGGCGTTCATAGTCTTCTGAAAGGAAATTTGGATTTGAGGGGTGGGCCCCATAGACCTCTGTCGTGGAGGACATGATGATTTTACGGACCTTGAGGGCGGCACAACAGTTCAGGATATACATCGTGCCGACAGAAACGAGATCATGGACTGCCTCAAGGTTATGTGGGGGAGAGTAGGGAAAGGCCATATGGATGAAGGTATCGATCTCCTCGTTTTTCAGGAGATCGACCAGTTTGGAATCGGCAAGGGTTTCGGTCAGACTCATCCGATAGAAGCGGGTTTTTTTGAGCTCAAAAGGGGGTTTGCGGCAATCAATGGCAATAATATTGGGATACCGAGGGTCCTTTTCAAGCTCGCGGAGAAGCGAACTTCCATAGAATCCAGCGGTGCCGGTAAGGACGATGGTTTTTTTGCTCTCTTTTTTCTTCCTCATATCACTCCATGGACTCCGCTTACCTTTTTTAAATCTCCCCCTTCCCCCTCTTTGTCAAAGAGGGGGATTGAGGGGGGGATTTCCAAGGCTTTAATCCCCTCTTCAATTTGTTGTGTAATGTGCATCGAACAAAATTTTGGCCCACACATTGAACAAAACTCTGCACTTTTGAAATAGTCCCCCGGCAAAGCCTCATCGTGATACTCCCGTGCCCGATCAGGGTCAAGCGAGAGTTGGAACTGTTCCTCCCAATTGAAGCGATAACGGGCCCTGGAAAGGGCATCGTCCCGGTCTCGAGCCCCTTTTCGATGACGGGCGATATCGGCGGCATGCGCTGCGATCTTGTAGGCGATGACCCCATTGCGGACATCCTCTTCATTCGGAAGGCCGAGATGCTCTTTTGGCGTGACATAGCAGAGCATCGAGGCACCTGACCAACCGGCTAGGGCTGCCCCGATTGCCGAGGTGATGTGGTCGTAGCCAGGGGCGATATCGGTCACCAACGGCCCCAGAACGTAGAAGGGGGCCTCATGACAGAGCTCCTGTTCGATTTTCATATTGTAATCGATCTGATCCATCGGGATATGTCCGGGACCTTCCACCATCACCTGGACATCGTATTCCCAAGCCCTTTTGGTGAGCTCTCCCAAAATCTTGAGTTCCGATAACTGGGCCTTATCGGTCGCATCATGCAGAGAACCGGGACGGAGCCCGTCTCCCAAAGAAAAGGAGACGTCGTACTTTTGGAAAATTTCACAGATCTTGTCAAAATGCGTGTAGAGGGGGTTTTGCTTGCGGTGATAAACCATCCATTGGGCCATCAGAGATCCTCCTCGGGAGACGATTCCGGTGATTCTTCCGGAAACCAGCGGGAGATGTTCGAGGAGAATTCCCGCATGGATCGTCATGTAGTCGACCCCTTGCCGGGCCTGATGCTCGATCATATCGAGCATATCTTGCGGAGAAAGTTCTTCCACACTCTGGACCGACTCCATCATTTGATAGATCGGAACGGTTCCGATCGGAATCGGTGAGGCCTCGATGATCGCCTTTCGTGTCTCATCGATATTTTTCCCGGTGGAGAGATCCATCACCGTATCAGCGCCATACTTGACAGAAAGTTTCAATTTTCGGACCTCCTCGTCGATGCAAGAAGTGACGGCGGAATTTCCGATATTCGCGTTTATTTTACATCGGGAAGCGATACCGATCACCATCGGTTCGAGGCTTGTGTGATGAATGTTTGCAGGGATAATCATTCTTCCTCGAGCCACTTCGTCCCGAATGAGTTCCACGGCTAGCTCTTCCCTGTTGGCAATAAATTCCATCTCTTCCGTAATCATCCCCCGGCGTGCGTAGTGCATTTGGGTTTTTACGGGATCGTTTGTTCGTTTTGAAATCCAGGGTGATCGCATATTATCCTCCTATAGTATATTCTCCCAATCCTTCCAGACCGGTTCATATCCTCGTGAAGAGATCGCTGCAGCGACCTCATCTGCCGTTCGCTTATCTTCGATCCTGAATTGTTCTTCCGCCTCTTTCGGGTTCAGATACCCCCCTGGCTCTGTTCGGGAGCCGGCGCTCATATGAGTGACACCGACAGAAATCAGTTGGTCTCGGAATTCGGATGATTCGCGCGTTGACAGGACGATACCGACATCTGGCAGTGCGAGCCGAACGAGACAGATCATTTGAAGATACTTCTCATTAGAGACAGGAGAGGGGGCCTCATAGTCACTGGCACAGGGACGGAGTCGCGGAAGACTGATCGTAAACTCCGTCTGCCAATATTTTTTCTTCATGTCACGAATATGTTGGATCAATCGCGCCAGGTCTTCCTGCCAGTCAGAAAGGCCGACGAGAATTCCCATGCCGATTCGTCGGACACCTGCGCGGGCGGCATTCTCAGGGGCCTGTAGGCGTCGCTCAAAGCTCTTTTTGGGGCCTGCGAGATGCACCTCCTGATACCGTTTTTGATCATAGGTCTCCTGATAAATCACCACGCCATCGACCCCTGCCTGCACGAGTTCCCGATAATCGTCTTCTACAAAAGGGGCCACTTCGATAGAGAGCGAGGCCAGCTTTGGTTTCAAGTGGTTTGCGATTTCCTTCAGATATTTGGGAGAGACGATGCGGGGATGTTCCCCGGAGACGAGGAGGAGGTGTTTGAATCCTTGGTTGAGGAGGTGCTCCGCCTCTCGAACTGTGTCATCGACCGAAAGGGTCTTTCGTGTAATCTTGTTTTCCAGACTGAAGCCACAATATCGGCAAATATCGATGCATTCATTGGAGAGATAGAGGGGCGCATAGAGCTGGATCGTGCGGCCAAAGCGCTGACGGGTGAGTCTTCCTGCCTGTTCCAAAATCCCCCCCTCGGTCCCCCTCTTTGACAAAGAGGGGGAAGGGGGAGATTTTTCATGAAGTGCCATAAATCACTCCCTGCAGTGGACTGGATGCTTCTGCTTTTAATTTTTCTTCCGCTTTCCCTGCGAGAAAGCCTTTTCTTCCGGCCTCTACGCCGAGCCGAAACGCCTCTGCCATGGCGATCGGATCCTCGGCGGTAGCAATGGCGGTGTTCACTAATACGGCATCGGCCCCCATCTCCATCGCCTCACAGGCGTGTGAGGGGGAACCGAGACCGGCATCAACAATAACAGGCACTGTCGCCTGTTCGATAATGATTCGAATCGCCTCGCGCATCTTGAGCCCTCTACCCGAACCGATCGGTGCGGCGAGAGGCATGACAGTGGGGCAGCCAATGTCCGCCAGCCTGTGCGCAAGGACCGGATCGGCATGGATGTAGGGAAAGACCACAAAACCTTCCTGGACGAGCTGTTCAGCCGCCTTCAATGTTTCAATTGGATCCGGCAGGAGATACTGTGGATCTGGAATCACCTCGAGCTTCAGCCATTTCCCAAGTCCTGCCTCGCGGGCGAGATGGGCGAGGAGGATCGCCTCCTTGGAGTCCCGTGCCCCTGAGGTATTCGGGAGGAGGGTGAATCGGTTTCGATCGATAAATCTCAGGATATCTTTCTCCGGCTGGGCGATATCGATGCGTCGAAGGGCCACCGTGATAATTTCCGTCCCTGAGGCCTCGAGACTCTCTCTCATCACCTCACCGGATGGGAATTTGCCGGTGCCAACCAATAAGCGACTGGAGAAGGATTTGTCTGCAATGAGAAGAATATCTTTTTTCATTTTTAAAATCTCCCCCTTCCCCCTCTTTGTCAAAGAGGGGGACCGAGGGGGGGATTGTTATCCCCCCCCCACAGGTCGTACAACTTCGATGCGATCCCCTTCATGAATCTCTCGTGTAATGACTTCAGAGTTAGGTACGATCTCGTTATTGATCGCAACAGCGACAGCTTGATTTTTAATTCTCAAGAACTCGAGGAGTTTTTGAACAGTTTGCTGACTCTCGATTTGTTTTTCTTCCCCATTGATTTGGACCGATATCACTCTTGGCCTCCCTACGCCGGCATTACCCGGTTCCGCCTTCGCTAAAGCTTTGGCGGAATAAGAGCCTCTAAGCTCGTTGCTTTTGCTCCTCGCTAAGAGGCTCTAACAGGTTCAAAGGGTATCATCTCAGCCCTTCGACTCTCCGCCTCAGGCGGATCGCTCAGGGCACCCCTGTAAAGACGTTCACGTGGTAACAAAAGCAGATTAGGTTGTCAATTCAGTGGAATTGGATTTCAGGAGGTGAAATCCACCCATCAAAAAGGCGACTCCCAACGCGATCGGACCGATTAATCTCAGGATTCCCGCACGAAAGACAGGATCAAAGTAGCGTTGGCCACACAGAACCCCTGGGGTCTGAGCTGACGCACCAGCAATGACCTCTTCCGTTCGACAGAGGGTGGCGAGATGCAACCAGTCTCTATAGAGGCGCGCAAAGACATTTTCCCCTAGTTTGCCGATTTCATCGGGTCCCAGACTTCGGGCGACGACTCTTTCTGAAAGATCGTCAATATCTTGGACATTCAAGACCTTGCGAAAGGCGGCGAGTTGCTGATCGGCAATTGCAGGGGCGCTACCACAAAGTCCAAACAGCGCCCTCCAACTTGCCCGCAGGTTATCCAAGGCGGTATCGAGTTCGCCTAAAAGGGTAGTGCCATCGACGATTGGTCGATGGATCTGAGTCAGCAGATTCACCCGATAGGTCTGATGGACGGCAAGGTGGTATCGGATCCCGGCCACCAGATCGGCAGCCCTTTTGTCAGGATCGGTGAAGAGATGGAAGATCCATCGATATTGTCCATGACGACCCTGATGCTGAAGATGGGTGGATAGGTATACCGCCCCTTTTTCGACTAACTCTGGACTTCCACCGGACAGGGCAAGGGAGGCATGATTGATCCCATCAAGGTGATGGGAGCCGAGATGATCGGTCCAAACTGACGCGAAGGCAGCGCGTGCCACATCCCCTGCTGTGACATCAGCCATACGTCACCCCATATCTTATTTCATTCCGCCTGGGAATGAAAATCATGCCTACCTGTTGATTCCTTCGGAGGGGGTGAAGGAATGTTGCTACATTTGAAAGGATTCCCCCGGTTTCAGGATCTGCACCTTTTTCGCGATCCCTTTTTCGGCGACCAGCCTTTCGAGCCACTCGATCGGTTCGTTCAGCGGTTCCGTCGAGAGTTGGAATGTCCCCCAGTGGATCGGGATCATCTGTTTCGCCTCAATCTCCTCGAAAATCTGAATCGCCTCCGCGGGACTGATATGGCGCTTTTTCATGAACCACTCCGGTTGGTAGCAACCGATCGGCATCAGGGCCATGTCAATCCCCTCTGACGTGAGCTCTTTAAAATCAGACCGGTAGGCGGTGTCGCCAGGGAAGAAGATTTTGTGTCCATTGAGATTGATGAGATAGCCGTTACATTTGGTGTATCGAAATGGGAGGATTCGAAACCCATAATGGGCGACAGGAAAGGCTTTTACAGTGAGATCTTTTGCGACTGAAAATGTCTCTCCTGTTTTGAGTTCCATGACCGGATTTTTCAATGTTTTCGAAACAAGTTTTTTTAGTTCCGGTGGGACAATTACGGGAACCCGAGAAGGGATGTACTTAAATGAAGGAAGATCGAGATGGTCGTAATGGGCATGAGAGATCAGGATCGCTGAAAGTGGAGGGAGATCTCCGGGATTGATCGGTAGAGGGGATTGCCTTTTGAGCCAAAAAATTCGATTGCTCAAAACCGGATCGGTCAGGAGGGTTACTCCATTGGATTCGATCAAAACGGTTGCGTGGCCTAAAAAGCTAATTTTCAGCGACATCTTCTTGAATTCGGCTACTTATCTTTACTACTCAGGGGGAGATACCGCTCTCCCCCTGAAACCCCCATCTAGTACACCACTTTATCATTGCTCACTCCGTCGCCCCAACAGGCAAAGCCTGATTGGGGCTTACTCGTTCGCTATTGAATTCTTGAATTTGCCTGCTTATCTGTTAATAACCGGAACGGCAACAAAAACAATGTCACGCGATACACCAACATCTGTTGAGATCGATCTGGGGGCGTTGCGCCACAATTTCCAATTTTTGAAAAAGGGGATTGGTGCGACGAAGGCGCTCGTCGTGGTCAAGTCGGACGCTTACGGTCATGGGGCGGTGCCGGTCTCCAGGACCCTTCAGTCCGTCGGGGCAGATCTCTTCGGTGTCGGGACCGTCGATGAAGGGGTTCTGCTGCGTGAGGCGGGGATCAAGAAACCGATTTTGGTCCTGCTCGGTCTGATCGAAGGGAAGTTTTCGGAACTCCTTCGCTATCAACTGACCCCTGTCCTTTATGATTTTGCGGTCGCCCGCTCGCTGCATCAGTATCTGGAGGGACGCAGAGAGTCCCTCGAGGTCCATATTAAAGTCGATACCGGGATGACGCGGCTCGGTCTCTTGCCGGAGGATCTGCCGGGGTTTCTCGATGAACTCAGCTGTTTTTCTACGATCAAACCGGTTGGGTTGATCTCCCATTTGGCCGATGCCGACAATGAAGAATTTTCAAAACAGCAGGCGCTTCGATTTGAAAAGGGGCGGGTGGAGTTTGAAAAACGATTCCCGAAACCTTTTTGTCATATCGGGAACAGCCTCGCGGCGCTGGATAAGCGTTATCTCAATTACGACGCCGTTCGTTTAGGGATTGTGCTCTACGGTTCTTATCCGGTGACACGTCAGAGGCGGCAAAACCAGCTCAAGCCGGTGATGCAATGGAAGAGCCGGCTTGTTTCTATTAAAAAGGTTCCCAAGGGGACACCGGTCAGCTATCTCAGAAGCTTTACGACGAGACGGGCGACACGGATCGGTGTGGTTCCTGTCGGATATGCCGATGGTTATCATCGATTGCTTTCGAACCGGGCTTTTGTTCTTGTCGATGGGGTCAGAGTCCCTGTAGCTGGGACTGTCTGTATGGATATGTTTATGGTCGATCTTTACAATGTCCCATCGGCACGAGTCGGAAGTGAGGTTGTCTTGTTGGGAAATCAGGGGCGTGAAGTGATTACGGCTGACGAAGTAGCGAAATGGGCGGAGACAATTCCTTATGAAATCACTTGTCAGGTGGCACAACGGATCCCTCGATCCTATATTGATTCAGAGAGGCGTTAAGGCGCTCGGTCGACGTCTTCTGAAAACCCTCGAAGAGCTCGGGGAGTTTTTTATCTTTTTTTTGTCCATCTTCCGGTGGATTTTTCGACCTCCCTTCCGACACGAGCAGCTTTTCAAGCAGATGGAGTTCATCGGTGTTCGCTCCCTTCCGATCATTGTTTTGACGGCGACCTTTACCGGAATGGTTTTTGCGCTTCAGACCGGGTACACCTTCCGGCTTTTTAATGCCGAATCGCTTGTCGGGACGACAGTCGGGATGTCTCTCTCGCGGGAGATCGGGCCTGTCTTTACAGCGCTTATGGTGGTGGCACGGGCCGGTTCTGCGATGGCGGCGGAGATTGGGACGATGAAGGTCACCGAACAGGTGGAGGCGCTTCGCGCGATGGCGGTCAGTCCGATCCAATATCTGGTTTTGCCCCGCGTGATCGCCGGATTTTTCATGCTTCCGCTGCTGGCAGGTGTTTTTACGTTCGTCGGTGTCGTTGGGGCCTATCTCGTTTCGGTCTATCTTTTGCAAATACCTGAAGCGGCCTTTGTGAATCGGCTTGTTTATTATGTCGATGCCAATGATTTTGTGGGTGGCCTTATCAAGGCAGCGGCGTTTGGATTTAGCCTCTCTCTGATTAGCTGTCATCAAGGCTACAGGACGTACGGGGGGGCGGAAGGGGTCGGCCGTTCGACAACGCGTGCCGTGGTTATTTCTTCAGTGACGATTCTTGTCCTTAATTATTTTCTTTCAACCCTGATTATAGAATTTCTACCGGACTTCTGATGATCCAGATTAAGGACCTCTTCAAAACTTTTCGAGATCAGGATGTCCTTCGGGGGGTCAATCTGGAGATTCCACGAGGGAAGATTACCGTTATTTTGGGAACCTCGGGAGAGGGGAAGACGGTTCTCCTGAAGCACCTGATCGGATTTTATCGTCCTGATCGAGGGCAGGTGGTTATTGAAGGGACAGATATTTCGCGGCTCTCTGAAACGGAACTGAACGATTTCCGGCGACGATTTGGAATGCTCTTTCAGGAGGGGGCGCTTTTTGATTCACTGACCGTCGGTGAGAATATCGCCTTTCCGTTGAGAGAGCATACCTCCCTTTCAGAAGCTGAAATCAGCAAAAAAGTCCGGGAGCTCCTGGGCCACGTCAGTCTGGAGGGGGCCGAGCAAAAAATGCCGGCGGAACTTTCCGGTGGCATGAGAAAAAGAGTTGGACTGGCCCGTGCGATTGCGTTAAAACCTCAAATTATCCTCTATGATGAGCCGACAACGGGGCTCGATCCCCTCATGACTCGATCGATCAATAAATTGATTCTCGATATGGAGAAGAAATTTGGCGTGACTTCGGTGATTATCAGTCATGATATTGAGTCGGCTCTTTCGATGGGGCACAAAATTGCGATGTTGCATGAGGGAAAAATTATTGAAGAGGGGGCGCCTCAGGAGTTTCGGGTCTCACGGCATCCTTTTGTAAGGGAATTTTTGTCGGATCATCCATGAAACTTGCGTACGAAACAAAAGTCGGTCTTTTTGCGCTCATCGCGATTCTTATTATTGCCTACGCCATCATTCGTGTCGGTGATCGAGGGGCGATAAAAGGGCGAGGGTATCGCGTTTCTGTAACAATCAGTTCCGCGGAGGGGCTGACGCGCAAGACCCCCGTCGAGGTGGCTGGGATTCAGGTAGGGTATGTCGAGAGTCTGGATCTTGTGGAGGGGAGACGTGCAAGGGCGGTCTTGAGACTGGACCAACGTGTCCGACTGGGCGCTGATGCGGAGGCGACGGTTCGGACCAAGGGTTTTTTGGGGGAGACCTATGTCGATCTGGAACCTGGTGATCTGAAAAAAGGGGAGATTTCGGAGGGGGGCGAGATCCTCGTCGTGAATCCGTACACCGATGTCGGACGGATCGTCTCTGAGGCGGCAGGTTTTTTGGAGACGCTGAAGCGGTTCAGCGAGAACAACGAAGAGAATGTCCAGCGGATCCTCAGTGGCCTGGCACAATTTTCCGAAGATCTGAGCACTATCTTTTCCAGCCGAAAAGAAGAGATCAGTGAGACGATGGATCGGCTTTCGAATATTTCAAGAAAGATAGACGATGGGCGTGGGACCCTGGGGCGGCTTGTGAATGACGAGGAGATTGCTGACAATCTCAATGAGGCGGCCAAGGGTGTTTCGACGGCGGTTGGCGGTGTGAGCCGGTTTCAGATGGGTTTTGACTATCACCTCGAATATTTGGGAGTGACGAAGGATTATAAGAATTATGTGGGACTGAATCTCAAGCCAAGGCCGGACAAGTATTTCCGGCTTGAGTTTGTTGTCGATCCCCAGCCCTCTCCAGATCAGACGATTACCACAACAACAGAGACGACAGGGGGGGTCACAACAACAACGGTGACCGACGAACGTGTGATTAACCGTGATGACTTCAGGATCTCTGCGCAACTCGCGAAGAGCTTTTATGATTTTACAGTCCGAGCCGGTGTGATCGAGTCCCGAGGAGGAGCGGGTCTTGATTGGGAGCACGGTCCTTTGAAGGTTGAGTTCTCCGCCTTTGATTTCAGAACCACCGATGGCCAGCGTCCTCATCTGAAGGCACTGGGTCGCGTGAGCCTTACGAGAAATATCTTCATTGTTTCCGGTCTGGATGATTTTATCTCCCCCGAACATAACCCGGACTGGTTTGTCGGGGCGGGGCTTGCCTTGATCGATGAGGATATTAAGTCACTTTTCTCAGCGGCGACCTTAAGTGCCGCTCGACGGTAGATTTAAATTTTATGCCTCGAATTCAAAGGGCACTACTCAGTGTTTCTAACAAAAAAGGAATAGTTGAGTTCGCCCAGTTTTTAGAGAGCATTGGAATCGAGATCCTTTCGACCGGTAGAACCGCCCAGATCTTGCAGGAGAAGGGGCTTAATATTCGCGAGGTCTCCAATTATACCGGTCAGCCGGAGATCCTCGACGGTCGCGTCAAGACGCTCCATCCGAAGATCCATGGCGGTATCCTGGCGGTCAGATCCGACAAGGGGCACTTGCAAGAGATCAAGGAGTTGGGGATTTCGCTGATTGATCTCGTCGTCGTGAATCTCTATCCATTTGAAGAAACGATCCAGAAGAAGAATGTGACGCTCCAGGAGGCTATTGAGAATATCGATATTGGTGGACCGGCGATGCTTCG
This sequence comes from Deltaproteobacteria bacterium, assembly GCA_016180845.1. Classification (NCBI taxonomy): domain Bacteria; kingdom Pseudomonadati; phylum Myxococcota; class Myxococcia; species Deltaproteobacteria bacterium. Next base: position 65,421 of record JACPAK010000005.1, on the reverse strand, counting down.
TGCAGCGGCGAAGAACTGGCAGGATGTCGCGGTCATTTGTGATCCGGATGATTATGCCGACCTCATTGAAGAGTTGAAGCAGAGAAAAGGGGAGATCTCCAAGGAGACAAGTTTCAGGCTTTCAAAAAAGGTCTTTGCCCTGACCTCTAGGTACGATGGGGCGGTCGCTGCCTACTTCTCGGGGGGGCGTGAAGAGGAATTCCCGGAAGTTTTTTCGCTTCAGGCAGAGAAGATTCAGGATCTGCGCTATGGGGAGAATCCGCATCAGAAGGCGGCGTTTTATAAGGCTGTAGGGGCGACCGGCCGGTCGCCCCTACAGGAGGCTTCCGTTACATCATCCAAACAGCTCCACGGCAAGGAGCTCTCGTTTAACAACATCCTCGATCTCGATGCAACGATTGAACTGGTGAAGGAGTTTGAGGCGCCGGCCTGTGTGATTGTGAAACACACGAATCCGTGTGGGGTGGCTGTTGGCACGATCGCGAATCGCGATCGCGATCGAGGAACGTGCCGACAGCTCTTTGTTGAGGCACGTTCCTGTGACCCCCTCTCCGCCTTTGGGGGGATTATCGGGTTTAACAGGGAAGTGGATCTTGAAACAGCGGAGGAGATCGGGAAGGATTTTTATGAATGTGTGGTGGCGCCGGGGTTTTCGGAGGAGGCGCTAGAGATTTTGAAGGCCAAGAAAAATATTCGTCTAATGCAAATCCCCCCTTACCCCCCTTTGTCAAAGGGGGGCTGGGATTTCAAACGAGTGGCTGGCGGGTTGCTTGTCCAGGATCGGGATCGGATCGTCGAAGATATTCGTGGGTCAAAGGTTGTGACGAAACGTCCTCCAACTGAAGAGGAGTGGGATGCGATGGTGTTTGCCTGGAAGGTTGCGAGGCATGTGAAGTCGAATGCGATTGTGCTGGCGGGCCCGCCTTCCGAAGGCCAAGGAGAAGAGAATGGGATGTTGCGGACGTTGGGAGTTGGTGCGGGACAAATGAGTCGGGTGGATAGTGTGAGATTGGCGATATCAAAAATGGATACCCTCTCCCCTCGGCGGGAGAGGGTCTTGGCTTCCGACGCCTTTTTCCCCTTTCGTGATAATGTTGATGAGGCGGCGAAGGCCGGCGTGACGGCGATCATCCAGCCCGGAGGTTCTCTTCGCGATCAGGAATCAATCGATGCCGCCAATGAACATAAGATCGCGATGGTTTTTACCGGCATACGACATTTCAAACATTAAACGAAAACTTCCCAGCAACCTTCATGTATGGTAGTCGATGGCATTATCGATGTCGGGGGACGTCACACCGAAGATTTCCGTTTCGAAACCGGCCCATTTTTCCGTTACCTTCGCCTTGGATAACGCCATGCTTGAATATGCAAGAGATCCTTCAGCAGGTGGTGGTATTGAAATCAAAAAGACCGATTGGGATGTCTCCACATTTGTCACTCCTTTCCTGCATCCGGAGTCAAACCTTGCCCTTATCTCCTCCGGTTACAGTGCCGGTCGTTATGCGGTGGAGAGAACCATCCCGGGGAATTCAGAACCTTGGCGGTGGGCTCAGGTGGGTACCTACATCCCCTTGGCGATTGCTGGGGCCTATCTGACCCATGAGGCAGGCCATTTTCATCATGACTTTGAGGACGAAGGTCCGACCTCGGATGGAAATATTGGTTTCTACAATGCACTCTCAACGATGGGAGGGATTAATGCGAACCTCCGGGCCTCTGAGGCACTCCTGCTTCGTCCGCATGAGGGGGTGATGAGTGATATCGCCCATATTGTGCACGAAATGGACCCGCTTTTTTACGAGGTTGGTCAGGAGTTTTTTTTGTTTGATGGAACGAGATATTCTGATGGGGAAGGAGACCTGACGAGTTACCGAAAGTTCCGTCAGCAGCGAAGCGGAAGGTATGACTCCGGATCCTTGACCGCCTTGGCTGTTTGGTCCCTTGCCGATACCGGGCCGGCGGTCTACCGGACCGTTCGCTATGCACGCACTGGGGAGTCTGCCGAAAATCCCTACGGGCCCGGGAACTGGACGCTCAGGACGACCGGTGCTCTGTCACCGATCGGGGTTCGATTAGGGCTAAGGGGGTATTATTTTCTGGAGGGGCATAACCCGATGCCCTCCGCTGTCTCTGCCGAATTCTGGTCGTCGCCGACTCGCCAAGGAGGAGAAAAATCGATCTTTCCTTTTGGATTGGAGGTGGCTGGAACACGGCTCCCGTTGCCTCTGAAATTTGGGGCCTATGATGTTGCGGTCAGCGGGCGCTTTGTTTTCGCAGAACAGGATGCGAATGATTGGAAGGTTAGTGAAGATGTCCCAGAGTGGAATACCGTCATGATTGCCGGTGGAGGTGGGGTTCATTTTCAGGCCGAGGAAGGGGAGTTCTTCGTCAATGCGAGCTACAAGGAAGAGGGGTTCATCCCAGCGGAACTGTTCGGTGAGGGGTGGACCGTCCTGGTCGGGATGAATTTTTTCTTGGATCGGAATTAATTCCTACGTTATAGCCAGTCTATGAAAATCCTCGTCATCGGCTCCGGTGGTCGTGAGCATGCAATCATCTGGAAGCTCTCTCAAAGCAAACGGGTCAAAAAGATTTATGCGGCGCCGGGGAATGCTGGGATCGCCTCTTTGGCCGAGTGCGTTCCGATTGCGGCAGATGACCTGAAGGGGCTTCTTACCGTCTCGAAGGAGAAGAGGATCGATCTGGTAGTTGTCGGGCCTGAACTTCCACTGACGTTGGGGATTCAGGATTTTTTCGCAAAGGAAAAAATTCCCCTCTTCGGTCCCTCCAAGGCGGCTGCGGTTCTGGAGGGGTCAAAGGCGTTTACGAAACAACTTCTGCGTGATGCAAAAGTACCAACCGCTCAATTTGAAAGCTTTACCGATTTTGATCAGGCGGTCGACTTCCTGCAGACCCAATCTTATCCAGTTGTGATCAAGGCAGATGGACTTGCCGCAGGAAAGGGGGTCATGATCTGCAAGGATCGAAAGGAGGCGGTTGAGGCGCTGAGCCTGCTGATGAAGGGGAAGATATTTGGGGAGGCAGGAAGCTCTGTCGTCATCGAAGAATATCTGGAGGGACAGGAGGTCTCTTTTCATGTCTTGGTCGATGGGACTTCTGTCTTGCCTCTGGCAAGCTCTCAGGATCACAAGAGGGTGGGGGATCGTGATGAAGGGCCAAACACCGGTGGCATGGGGGCCTTCAGTCCAACCCCCCTTGTTTCTGTTGCGATGGAGAAGGAGATTCTCGAGAAAATTCTTGTCCCAACGCTTCAGACCCTTCAGAAACGGGGGATTGATTATCGTGGGGTCCTGTATGCCGGTCTTATGTTAACCTCTTCGGGACCAAAAATCCTGGAGTATAATGTACGACTCGGCGACCCTGAGACACAACCACTGCTGGTTCGGTTCGAAGACGACCTGATCGATCTCATGGAGAAGACAATTATCGGTCGCTTAAAAGGGGTGACGTTACACTGGAGACCTGAGAGTTCGATTTGTGTCGTGATGACGGCTCATGGTTATCCGGGGAAGGTGCAGATCGGCGATGAAATCACGGGTCTCGAGCGGGCAGAAAAGATGCCGAAGACGGTTGTCTTTCACGCAGGGACTCGGCTAGAAGGGGGAAAATATCTGACATGCGGGGGCAGGGTCCTCGGTCTGACAAGTTGGGGGAAGGACTTGAGAGAGGCGCGTGAGCGTGCATATGATGCGTGTGAGAAGATTTATTGGAGAGGGGTGCATTACCGGAAAGACATAGGATGGAAAGAATCAATGGAATAAGGTTCGATGGGGGTTGTCAGGGGGAGAGTGGGATCTCCCCATGACTAAAGCGAGCATCTGGCTTTGCCAGTGCGAGCGAATCGACGCGTGTGAAAAAATATATTGGCGAGGGATGCACTATAGGAAGGATATTGGGCTAAAAGGGATAGAAATATGACTCATAGAAAACCGATTGTAGGGATCTTGATGGGGAGTGATTCAGATCTCGAGGTGATGCAAGAGACGTCCAGTGTGCTCGAGGAGTTTGGGGTGCCGAATGAAATGGTGATCGCCTCGGCGCATCGGAGTCCACGAAGGACCGCTGTTTATGCCGGTTCGGCAGAGAAGCGGGGGATTCGGATCCTGATTGCAGGTGCCGGTCATGCCGCGCATCTGGCCGGCATGGTTGCTGCCTTGACGACACTTCCGGTGATCGGAGTGCCGATTGATTCCTCGGCACTGAAGGGACTGGATTCCATTTTATCGACAGTTCAGATGCCGGGAGGGATTCCTGTAGCGACGATGGCGATCGGGAAGGCAGGGGCGAAAAATGCCGCTCTGATGGCGATCGAAATCCTCGCCTTGACCGATCGGTCACTTAAGAAAAAATTGATCCAGTATCGCAAACGGATGGAGAAGAAGCTGGAGGAGAAGGATCATCAACTCCGGCAGGCTGCGAGATGAGTCGTCTTTTAAAAATAAATCAGGAGTCTCCTGAAACTGATCTCATCCGACAGGCGGTTGGAATGATTCGAGAGGGGGCTATTTGTGCCTACCCGACGGAGACTTTTTATGGCCTGGGGGTTGATATCGGAAATGAAATGGCGATCAAGCGGCTGTTTGACCTGAAGAGGCGTGATTATGGGAATCCGATTGCCGTGATTGTCGCTGATAGGGATATGCTCGTCTCTATTGTTCAGGAGGTTCCCGATCATGCCCTGGTTCTTATGGATCTCTTTTGGCCGGGCCCGCTCACGATTCTGTTTCGAACGAACAAACAGGTATCACGACAATTAACAACCAACACCGGCAAAATCGGGATTCGAATTTCTTCTCATCCTGTTGCGACCGCCCTTGTGAAAGGGCTTGGGAGGCCTTTAAGCACCACGTCGGCGAATCTCTCAGGTTTTCCTCCGTCGACAGACCCAAAACATGTCCGAAGCTATTTTGGAGACAAGGTTGATTTGGTTGTCGATGGGGGGGAGCTTTCTCCCTCTCTCGGTTCGACAGTTGTCGATGTGACCGAGGAGAAGATTGCGATCATCCGGGAAGGGGTCATTCCCGCCGACATGATTTTTAAACATTTTGAGAAAGAAGAGGCGATTTGAAAAACCAAACCCAAAAAATCGCCCCCTTTCGTGCCCTTCGCTACTCGCGCGAGAAGGTTCGTGATCTGTCTCAGGTGATTGCCCCCCCTTACGATGTGATTTCCGGTGAGTTACAAAGACACCTTTATGAGCAGAATCCCTACAATGTGATCCGATTGGAATTAGGGGAGAGAAGCGAGACCGATTCTTCAAAAGACAATCGCTACACAAGATCGGCACATGATTTTGGAGAATGGATCCAGAATGGCATCCTCGCTCGTGATTCGGACCCCTCTTTTTATCTCTATCAGCAGGAGTTCACGACTGAGGGGGAGAAGAGGTGGAGACGACGTGGGTTTTTTGCCTTGAGAAGACTGGAAGAATTTGGCGGTGCCGTTCGTCCCCATGAGACGACAATGGAGGGGCCCAAAAAAGATCGTCTTCAGCTCATGCAGGCCTGTCATGCGAATTTCAGTCCGATTTTTATGATTTATCCCGATCCCAAGCGAGAGATTGTTTCCTCTCTAGAGCCTTTTTATAATACAGAGCCGATTATTGATATTGTCGATCGTGATTCGGTCTGTCATCAGCTCTGGCAGGTGAAGGATCCGGAAATCTTAAGGGCAGTTTCTGAGAAGATGGAACAGAAGACCTTGCTGATTGCAGATGGTCATCATCGTTACGAGGTGGGTTTGGCCTACCGGAGGGAGATGCTTCAAAAATACCCGAAGGCCGATTCCCAGGCCCCGTTTCATTATATCCTGACCTATTTTAATGAAATGGATGATCCGGGCTTGATTATTTTCCCGACTCATCGGGTTGTATTGAAGCAAGCGGCCCTCGATTCCTCCAGGATTTTGACGCAACTTCGGGGAGAATTTGAGATCGAATCATTTCAATCAAAAAACCGGACCGAGTTTCTTCAAGCCTTGGAAGAACTGAAAGGCCATGGGAGCGGTTTTGGATTGGTGATGTCACGGGACCAAAAATACCACCTCGTTACTTCTCAAAAATCGAAAGGGGTCCTGGATGTGATTCAGGTTCACGAAACTCTTTTCCGAAAAATCCTCGGTATTAGCGAGCAAGAGGAGAGGAATCCAGAAAGGGTTTCTTATGTGAAAGAAGAGGCGGCTCTGTTCAAGATGGTGGAAGAATCATCAGAGAGCGTCGGCATTCTCCTCAATGCGCCGAGAACGCAGGAGGTGATTGAGGCGGCTGAAAGAGGTGTCATCCTTCCTCCGAAGTCGACTTATTTTTACCCAAAACTTGTTACGGGCCTTGTCTTTCACCGGATTCGTCCGGAAGAAACGGTTTCGATCTGAAAACGGATTTCACGAATCAATGGAAATTCTGACTGAATTTTCTCCAGCAGTTCACATTGAAGCAGCTGGAGCTCATTGGCCCATGCCGGGCTCGAAACACCGATCCAAAGTGTCGAAGACTGGATTCTCAAGGGGTGTGTTTTACGCGCGAGGGGTTCGCCGACGATCTTTGGCCACTTCTCCTGCAGTGACCAGACAGTCATCTTGTTATCAACCCTCCACTGCTTCATAGCGGAGGGGAGGATCGAGCCTAACTGCTCTAATTTATTACTCTTTTTTCGCATTGACAAAAAACCATGAAGAATTCAATATGCCCCACTTATGAACAAAAAAGAACTCAAGCGTTTTAAGGAAATTCTGTTAGGACGTCAAAAGGAGATTTTGCAGGCGGCCGAAGCGACGAAAGAAAAAGGGATCGGTTTCTCCACGGATGATCTCCCTGATGAGGTCGATCTGGCAAGCTCCGAATCGGATCAGTCGATGAATTTGAGACTTCGGGATCGTGAGCGCGTTCTTTACCAAAAAATCGAAAAAGCGCTTCAGAAGATTGAGGCGGGGGAGTACGGGGTTTGTGAGCGGTGTGGAGAGGATATCGATCTTCGCCGACTTGAAGCACGTCCAGTCACAGATCTTTGTATTCGGTGCAAAGAAGAAGAGGAGCGCTTTGAGCGAACGATGGCTGAGTAGTTCCTTTTTAACCTAACGATTTTAATAGGCCACTCCAAGTCTTTAAGTTCCCTTTAGTTTTATTTGAATCAACAAGTGGAAGAATCAACTTATCTTTTGCCCGTGTCATAGCGACATAAAGAAGCCTTTTTGATTCCTCTTCCTCCGCGCGGCGTTCTTTTTCCTCAAGCTCCTCAAAAAGTTCTGTTTTTTTAAGTTTATTTTTGAGTCCTGCCGCCTCCGTTTCTTTCTCCTTAAAAATAATTCCCAGCTCGGGATGTTCGAGATAAGGGGGACGAGCGGTCGAGGGACGTCCGGCGAGATCACACAGGACAACCACCGGAAACTCGAGACCCTTTGCCCCATGGACAGTCAAGAGCCGGACCCCCGGTTCGTTTGTATCTGGCGCTGGGCAAGGGATCCGCGCCTCCTCGTTTCTTAAGGTCTGTAGCGTCTTCAGAAGTTCTCCCAAATGGGTCGAGGGCTCTGCCTTCAGGAGTTTGAGAATCAGTTCACAAAAGGTCTCGATATTTTTCGAAGCAGGGATTTTCTCAAAAAATTTTTGAATCCAATCTTCCAATCGTTCTTCTTTTGGTGCTGAAATGGTGAGATCTTTCAGTGGAGAGTAAGACAACGCCAGATTGGCGAGTTTATCCTTCGGTTCGAGAAGCCTTTTCAGGAAAAGGCTGACTAAAATCACCTCAGCGTTTTCGAGAAGCGGTTCTCCACTGGCGGATTGGAATGGGATTCCCTCGACACGGAAGACTTTTTCAAACTGGGGCATCGCGCGACGTGTCCGAAAAAGGAGCGCGATCTGGTTCCAGTCGATCCCCTGATTGTGAAAAAGCTTGAGGGTCGTTGCTATTTGACCTGCCTCCTCGATTCTTTGTTGTTCCAGTGACTCCTGTTTCAAGGGGATTCGATGAATTACCTGAGAGTTTTGAGAAGGGCGTTTGGCAAACATCGGGCGTGGAAAATCAGGAAAGAGCGTCGGTGCCAATCGATTGACGAAATCAATGATTGCTGGTGTGGAGCGGAAATTTTCGTCGAGGTGGAAAATTCTTCCATTGGAGGCCTCGATCCGCTTGATCGCCTTCCAAAAGAGTTCAGGGCGCGCACCGCGGAACCGATAGATTGATTGACGAGGGTCTCCGACGATGACGAGGTGATTCAGCCCGGGTTCATGGAGAGACTTAATAATTTCCCATTGGATCGGGCTTGTGTCCTGAAACTCATCAACAAAGATCCACTGAAATTCGTTTTGAATTTTTTTTTGGATCTCTTTTTGCCGAAGCAGGGCGAGGCCATAAGTCTCCAGATCATCGAAATCAAGATAGGAGCCGGCTCTTTTTTTCTCCTGATAAGCCGATCGAAGGTTCGCAATAATCCATCTGTAAGGGTGATCCTCTTCGACCTGTTTTGAAAGAAGTTCCGTCGCGAGGCGGATCGATCGATGGTAACCGAAATGATTGACAAACCGCAGCGTTTCCTCGTTTTTTTCTTTTAATGACCTTGTCAGCAACTCTTCGACAATCCTTAATTTTTGGAGACCCGCGAGCGTCTCCTCGAGGATTTTGAAATCAGGGTTCAGATCTAAGACTTTTCCATTGTCTCTAAGCAACAGGGCGAGTGTCGCATGGATCGTTCCGACAGATAGAGAAGGGGCGTTAATCCTTGTTCGAAGCTCCAAGGCGGCCTTTTCTGAAAAGGTCACGAGGAGGATCCGACTCAACGGGACCTTATGTGTGGAGACGAGCCAGGCCAGTTTCTGAACCAGGACGAAGGTTTTGCCGGAGCCCGGGGCTGCGATGATTCCCGAGTCACCCAGAAATTCGATCGCTTCTCTCTGAAGAGGGGTTACGGAGGGCATGTTAGAGTTTTAACCAGATCTCATTCTCATTTCGGATCTCAACCTCAAATTTTTTTACCGCAACATCAGGTTGACCTTTGACACAGGCCCCTGTCCGGAGGTCAAATTTCCAGTTATGATTCGCACATTGAACAACAAATCCCTCCAGAGTTCCCTTATAGAGTGGGTATTCAGCATGAGGACAGGCGTCCTTAATTGCGTGAAAATTTCCATCCACATTGAAGACAGCAATGTTAAAATGAGCGAGCAAAATCTGTTTGGAACGGCCGGGGGGGATTTCGGAGACCTTGCCGACATAAACCCCTTTTGAATAATCCGGTTGAATCCTCCGTTCCTTGGGGACATAGTGGAGGCCAAAGGGACGGGGCGCGTTGACTTCATTTTCGGAGTTTCTTTTCTTGGCCATGGGGGGAACATAACAGATTCGAGGTTTATATGAACAGGGTGATTTTTGTTCTCCTTTCTCTTGTCCTTGTCGTTGCAACAATCTCACTCGTGACTTTTTTTGGGACCCCTTCGGGGTTTCAGACTACCTTTCATCTCAAACAGGATAAGAATACGGTTCTTTTTGCGGTGAGTCCCTGGGGGGATTCTAAAAAAATGAAAGAAGTTTACGATCCGCTTCTCAATTTTATTGGCCAAAAAGTGGGGAAGAAATTTCAGCTTCTTGTCATGGAGGATTATGATTCGGCCATTGAGGCGATTGTCGAAGGGGATATTGATATCTTTGTCCTTCCACCGGTCAGTTATGTTGTCGCCAGGGAACGTGAACCGAACCTCCAGTATATTTCTACTCAGGTTCGGGAACGCGAAGGAGGGAGTTTTGCTACCTATAAAGGGTATCTTGTTGCCCTCAAATCAAGGCATGCCGGTTGGCATCTCGATGATTTTTTGAAAAGGGTGAAGGAGTTTCGTCTTGGGTTTGTGACCCGGAAATCTTCTTCAGGGTGGGCTTATCCGATGGCGATGATGAAGAAGAGAGGGGTGGATCCTCATGAGATTTTTCGAGAGGTCATTTTTTTTGAGAACCACACCCTTGTGACGGATGCGATCGCATCGGGTGAGATCGATCTGGGGGCGACATGGGAATACAACCTCGAACAGGCACGCGAAAAACATGGAGATATTTTTGAAATAGTTGAGGTGACAGGGAAGATGCCTGGAATTGCCTGGGTGGCCGCGAAAGGGGTTTCCTCTGAATTGATCCAGAAGATTCGGGAAGTACAGATGGTTCTCAATGAATCACCTCTGAAAAAAGAACTTCTGAAAGGAACGCCGGACAAGGGGTGGATGGTTTTGCCGGAGAGTGACTATGATCAGGTTCGGGAGGTTGTGAAATTCGTGGGGACCTTTGAATGAGACAACGGATCGCCGATAAGATTTTTTACGGAATCATCTCCCTTCTGGTTTTGATCTTGGGGGGGCTTGGATCGATCATCATTTATCAGCGAATTCAGGATCAACAGAAGATTCTTGATCGGGAGGTTCAGGCCACCTCAACCTACCTTGAATCAGCCCTTCCAGGTGCCCTCTTGAATCTCAATGCGAAGAAGATGCGTAAGATTATTGAAGAGGTCGCTGCGAGGACACTGCAAGTTGTCGAAATCTTCGATGAGAAGGGAGAAAGAATCTACGTCTATGAGAGGACAGATTCCCAACTGTCGTATGACCTGAAGGTAGATCGAAATCTCTATCTTGAAGGGAAATTGGTCGGAAAAATCAATATCTATTTCTCCTTGGAAGATGCCTTGCATTCCCTGCGATTTCGGGAACTCTTGAGGCTCGTTATCCTTATCTCTGCGGCGGGGCTTGTTTTGGGATTGGGGCTTTATCGACTCGTCCAGCGTCTGGTTTTAAAGCCGATCGGAGAAGCGGTTTCCTTTTCAGAGGCGTTGACCTTGGGAAACTATCACCATCGGATTCAGGTCCATGCCAAGGATGAGATGGGGCTTCTTCAGGAATCATTGAATCAAATGGCCGATTCCCTGCGTGAAGCGGTCGATAAATTGGAGACCTCTCGCCTTGAAGCCCTCGAATCCTCCCGGCTCAAAAGCGAATTTTTGGCGAATATGTCCCATGAGATCCGGACGCCACTTCATGCGATTTTGGGATTCACCGATCTTTTGCTTGAGGAAGAAAGCTTTCCCGAGAGGCGCCAGAGTCTGGAGACAGTTCGGACAAGCGCCCAGATCCTCCTGGATAATATCAATGACATTCTCGACTACTCCAAGCTTGAAGCGGCCAAGATGACTGTTCTGGAGGAAAGCTTTTCTATCGATGATCTGGTTTCCGAGATCGCCCCTCTGGTCGAGATGAGGCTTCAAGGGAAATCGGTTTCCTTCCAAACCGAGGTGGTCCCTGTCCTTAAAGGAAGCCCGATTCGGGGGGATCGGGCGCGGATTCGGCAGGTTCTCTTGAATCTGCTGATCAATGCCGCGAAATTTACCGAGAAGGGACAGATTTCGCTTCGCGTCTATCCGAATGATAAGGGGCTCGAGACGGTCTTTGAGATCGAAGACACCGGCATTGGAATCCCCTCAGATCATCATGAAAAGATCTTCGAGCCTTTTATCCAGGTTGATTCTTCCATGACCCGGAAATTTGGGGGGACAGGGCTTGGGCTTGCGATCGCGAGACGGATTGTTGAAATGATGGGGGGGCGGCTCTGGCTCACGAGTGAGCCCGGCAGGGGGTCAACTTTTTATTTTACGACGAGGTCGAGCGCTTGATGCGGAGCGATCTTACGGCATTCAGAAGAATAAAAATCGCCAGTGTGACGAGGGTTAGTGTGACGATCCCATTGATCAGACGGATATCGAGATGAAAACCTTCGGTGAGGCCGAGTTGGTAGCTGTTTGTTAGTTGACTGATAAAAGACCAGAGCGTGATCGTCCCGACAAAGAGCATCGGCAAGAGAGTGAACCAGTAACGCTTGCCACTCCGATAGAGCCAGACCGTAATACCGAGCAGTGTCAGAGCGGCGAGGAGTTGGTTGGCGGTTCCAAACAGGATCCAGAAGTGCAGCCATCCCCCCTCCGGTGCGATTCCGATCAAGAGGGCAGGGACTCCGACGGTCGCGAGAGTTGCCAGTGTCGCTGAGACAGGCCCTTTTTTCCCAGTCAGTTCCTGAAGAATATACCTTCCCAATCGGGTTGTGACATCCAACGTATCAAAGACAAAGGTTGAAAAAGCCATCGCCCCGAACGTGATCGCAAAGACCAGGTTTTCTTTTCCGATAACAAGTGTCAGAAACCGGCCGATCCCTTGACCGAAGATCGCCCCGGGTGCCCCTTTGATTTCGTTGTCTGAGAGAATAATGATTGTGGCGAGCGCGATCAGTGCGACAAAAGCCTCGAGCAGCATCGCCCCATAGCCGACCGGTCGGCAATCGGTCTCTTTATCGATCTGTTTGGAGGTGGTGCCGGAGCAGACAAGTCCGTGAAATCCGGAACAGGCGCCGCAGGCGATCGTGACAAAAAGAAACGGGAAGAGGGAACCTGTCGGACCGGCCGCCTGCCAACCCTTGAAAGGGATCTGCTGGATTGGATAACCGCCGAGAAAGATTCCGATCAGACCGACGGCCAGGGTTAGATAGAGGACAAAACCGCCCAGGTAACCTCGTGGTTGCAAGAGGAACCAGACCGGCAAGAGCGAGGCGATGAGGCAGTAGAGAAGGATAATCCCTCCCCAGGCCTTTTTACTGAGCAAGAAATAGGGGGCGAGCTCTGTTCCGTACCAGACCACCGCGAGTGTTGCCGGGACAAAGACGAGCGTCATGAGCCAGAGTGGTGGGTTCCATTTTTTTTGGATAATTCCCATCAGGATCGCGAGTGTCAAATACATCGTGCTGGCAGCAGCGACGGCGCCTCCTCTTTCAAAGCCGACCTGCATTCCGTCGAGCTCCTCGATCCGACCGACAAAGGTCGCTGCGGTGATGTCGGTGAAGGCAACGATCACATAGAGCAGGGCGAACCAGATGAATCCCAGAATCGCGAGCCAGGCCTTATGGCCAATATTCAATTTGATAATCTCCGCGATCGAGTTGCCGCGGTGTCGCACACTGGCAATCAGGGCTGAGAAATCGTGAACCGCGCCGATCAGCACCACACCAAGCCCGATCCAGAGCAGGCAAGGAAGCCAGCCGAACTGTTGGCAGGCGAGGATCGGTCCCGCGATCGGACCGGCGGCCGAGATCGCGCTGAAATGCTGGCCGAAGAGATAAAACGGCTTGGTCGGGACGAAGTCGACCCCGTCTTTCAGTTCATGGGCCGGCGTTCGTTGGTTGTTGTTTAAGGCGTACTGACGCGCGACGAGTCTCCCGTAAAATCGATAGCCAAGCCCGATCGTGATTAAAAAAATCGCTGCAAGTACCGGTAATGACATGATGTCTATAGCTCTATTTCATATGAATAATTTCGCAAATTATTTTTCTAATTCCCTTTTATAAAAACGTCCCAGCGACGGCGGCGGTCATGAGGCAGCCGAGAGTTGCGGCGAAGAGGGAGCGGAAGGCCAAGGAAGCGAGTTCCTTGGTTCGCTCGGGGATCAGCGCAGCGGTACCGCCAACAAAAATTGCGACACTCGAGACATGCGCAAATCCGCAGAGGGCGTAGGTCGCAAGCAGGCCACTACGAGGCTGTACCACCCCCTCCGCGATCAACCGGGCCAGCTCCTGATAGGCGGGGACTTCGGTCAGGATCACGCGGGAACCGAGAAGACGGGCGACCTCCATCGCATCAGCCGGCGTTACACCGATCATCAAGGCGAAGGGGTAAAACGGATAAGCCAGCAGGTCCTGAAGTTTCATGGAAATAGTTCCCGAGAGGCCGATGTTGATCAGTGCGACCAATCCTAAAAAGGCGACGAGAAGCACAGCGATCCCGAAAATCAATTTTCCACCTGCCATCGCTCCTTCAATAATTGCTTGCATCAGGTTTGAGGCGCTTTGACTTTTATCAGTCAGATGAGTTCCGAGGGTTTCAGGGGTTTCCGTCTCTGGAAGCAAAACCTTGGCCATCAGGAGAGAGGCTGGGGCTGAAATCAGTGAGGCCGAGACGAGATGCCCCGCGATTTGGGGAAACTGTTCGTGAAGAATAATCGTGTAAAAACCAAGCATGCTCGAGGCGATCGTGCCGATACCGGTCGTCAAGACCGCCATCAGTTCGGAACGGGTCATTTTCTTGAGATAGGGGAGGATCGCTGTCGAGGCCTCGATGCCGACGAAAATATTGCTTGCTGCACAGAGTGATTCCGCACCGCTTGTTCCCATCAGTTTGGTGAAAAGACGGGAGAACTGTCTGATGATGAACGGCATGACCCGGAGATAATAAAGCGCTCCCATGAGGGCGGAGAAAAAGATGATCGTTGGGAGCGCCTGAAAGATCAGGATAAAGCCGAACGATCCATTTTCTCCGGGTGGAATCGCAAGGGGGCCGAAGAGAAACCGAGCCCCCTCATAAGAGGCGTTCAGGATATGGACCACGGCATCATTCAAGAAGGAGAAAACCTTGACACCGATCGGTGTGATAAAAACAAAAATACCCATCAGGAGCTGGATCAAAATTCCTGCAAAAATCGTTTTGAGTGAGACCTTCTTTCGGTGACTTGAGAAGAGCCAGGCGACCAAAAGGATTGTGAAAATTCCCGAAAAACTAATGAGTCGCTGAATCGACATTCAGAAGGCCTTATTGACCCACTCCCAAAAAAATGACAAGGGAAGAAATATGAAAAATTTTTGGCTCTGTTTTGTCCCGCTCTTCGTGGCGGTCAATGCGATCGGTATGTTGCCGCTCTATGTGAGCCTGACCTCGTCTGTCCGGAAGCCCTGGATTCGAAGGATCCTGTTTCAGTCGTTTCTGACCGCCTCGATCGTTGCCTCGATCTTTATCTTTGTGGGGCAGGCAACCTTTCGCCTCTTAGGGATTACCGTTGCTGATTTCATGGTGGCAGGGGGGGTGCTCCTCTTTATTATCGCGATGACTGATTTGACCACAGGCCGGACGATCCGTGAGCGATCGGTCGATCCGGAAAGCTTCGGGGCGGTGCCGATCGGGGTTCCGCTGATTGTGGGGCCGGCTGTCTTGACGACGGTCCTCCTGCTTGCGGAACAGCATGGTCATTTTCCGACGATGATCGCGACGATCCTGAATGTCTTGATCGCCGTCTTTATGTTCAGTTTTTCCGGTGCGATCACACGCGCCTTGGGAAAGTCAGGGACTCAGACGATCGCAAAGATCTCGAACCTGATCCTCGCCTCTATTGCGGTCATGATCATCCGAAAAGGGATTATGGGCTTTATTCAGTAGGATTAATGTCCAACTGCGGTGGTTTTGGTTTTCTTCCGAAGTCGATCCCGAGCCACGGGATTCTGACATTGAATGTGTCGAAGAGTGCGTACGGATCGAGCATGAAGCCACCAACCCAGCCGTCCCTTTCACCGAGGTACCAATCATGACCGAAGTAACCGATCAATGCCCCATCGGCAATATGGGCTCGAACATCACCACCGACTCGCCCCCCTGGCTCACGGAGTGTACGATCCTCACTGTTCCAGTGGGCTGCACCATTGACTGAGACGCCGACTCCCAGCCAGCCAAGTGCCTCGTAGTAGCCGGCTACAGATCCACCGACCTCGCGAACCCGATTGTCGACACGTAAAAATTCATCACCATTCGAGACATATTCGACAGCGGGGACCACAGTGACACGTGGCCAGCTCTTATTGCCTTCACCATTCCGGAGTGACCAATGGAGCTGCCATCCCGCCCCAAAACGTGCCGCACTTGCCCCATTTCCAAATCGGCCACCGGCCTGAAACGCGGGGTGATGTCTAAAATCAGGGTTTTGCTCATCGACCGCTTGGCGGGCCTCATCCAGCTCTCCCTCCGTCAGATCGGTCTCTCGACCCTTTGAATCTCTCTTCCCACGCCAGCCGGCGACGATCTCTTGCTGTTCTGCCGGGGTGTAGTCAGGGAGGCGATCGGTGAGTGTTACGATTTCATTGGTTGTCAGATTGACTTTAATCGTGACGACCGGCGGGACATTCCGCTTTGGTTTGTCCCCAAGGTAATTCGCCCTCCGCTCAGCCGATCGCTCATGGATATGGAGTCGATAGGCGGTTGCCGGACTAACCTCATTGGTTCCCCATCGGTTGTAAGGGAGGTTCTGGATGAATCTATCCATGTCGCGCCAGTAGTCGAGAGACCTGAAATTATTCATCGTGGCGAGATCGTCTTCTTTTTGTCCCTGGGCCAATTTAATATTAAAGAGCAGGAACCAGTTCTTTGCTGCAACAGCCCGCTCCACAGAGATCCTTGCGATATCATGGAGGTTCTTCAGGTAGTTCAACCTTGAATTTTCTGCATCCGAAGTCTTCTTGGCCTTCTTTTTATCGTCGAGGGGGAGCATCTCAATTTCTAATTGCTGCATTACTTCTTGATAGGCGTGGAGCAGGGTCCTGGTTGATTCGTCGATAGCCTTCTGGTGAGCCCGGATCGCGGATCGCGCTTCACTCGCCTTCTTTTTATCCCTGCTCCGATGGGCGATCAGGGAATTGGTATAATAGGCGCGAAGATGCTGGAGGTATTTTTTGGATTCTTCATCAACAACCGTTGCCGCGGGACGTAAGGGTGTAGAATTTCCAGAGGGATCCTGGACCGTAACGGTATTTAGCTCAAGGGCGAAGATATCCTGTTCATGCCGCATTGTGAGCATCCCCCGGACGACATCGACCGGGATCGCATCGTGGGTCATGAGGGAATAGTAAAATTTGCCCGGTTCCGGGACCAAGCCTACATGGATGTCACCTGCAACAAAAAGTTGTTCACCCAGTTTTGCCCTTGGATGGCCGAGGACTTTAAACCTTGCATCAGTCATGTCGTGCCAGGCGGTAGCGAACGAGAGGAGCTCGGGATCGATGTCATCGAATTTTTTCTGGGCATCGGCATCCATCGACGGAAGCGTATCCGTAAAATCAATTCGATGCAGGGTTAGGGTCAGGTATTCTGGATCTGACTGGACCGTCATCTGGGCTGCACCGACCGGCCAATCTATTATCGAGGTGACATTGTATTGCAGCAGGGGGGTGCGTCGGTTGATCTTCAATTTGTCTCGGAGTTTGCCGGAATTCAGATCCTTCATATCCCACTCGTGGGTGTGGGCGACGATGACCGCGACGACCGATTCGTCATTCAAGATTTCTTCAAGGTGATTGTTTGAACTAAAAACCTGGTAGATGGTACCATCAAGATCATCAAGCGGGAAATGGGAATTGAGCACGAACTTTGCCTTAGGATTCAGAGTTTTCAGATGTCTCATGAGTCCCTGAATCATTCGGACCTGGACATAAGAGAGATGCCCATGAAGTAGACCTTTTTTCCTCGAGTCCTCCAGGAGGTCTGTGGTGTCCATGAGGATCGAATAGGTATTCTCATCCAGTTTGACGGCGGAGATACCGAAATATTGCTGATCCGGATGAAGCTTTTTGTCTGGTTTGAATTTTATTGTCGCCTGCCAAAATTCACCATTATCGTAGCTTTTCCAGAAATTCTCTACAGTGGCCTTCTCATCCGACCATTGATAAGTTTGAGGCTCACCAGCAACGTGATAGACGGTGTCGTCGGCATCTTGGAGAAGGACCGGTTGCCACGGGAGACCAAGATGTTTTTGAATCATTTTAAGGAATTTTAATTTATTACCCATGTTCTCTTCAGATCCCACCTCTTCCCTGACGATCTCGCTGCGCCAACTCTCACCCGGTCCATCGGCCCCCATGAGCGTCCCGACTGCATTGAATCCAGTATAAAACTCACCGCTATCTGTGACGCCGTTGGGCATCACCATATCATGATTCCCTGTTGCTATCGCAACCATGCGCATGAGCCGATCCCACGCCTCCAAGCGACGCTCACGGGCGAGTGCTTTGACCAATTCGGAAACCGAGCCGGTGTCAATCGCATCCCCCAGTTCAATCGATCCCTTAACAAACTCAGCGGTACGGCATTGCAGAGGGATTCGGTCACGTGCAACACGGGTCAGGTGTTCTTTGGCCAGTCCGACATTCGTGGTCGTTCCCATGAGCCGGATCGCTGGTGCCTTCGTGGCGAGGGTCAATGTCCTGAGTCCCGTTGGGGAGACAGACTCGTCTTCTTGCTCATCTGCCCTCAAGTATACATAATTAGGGCATTCGAGGGGACCGTCAGGGATAATGATGACCTCCTCTGGTGGACCGCCAGAGGGTAAGGTTTCGTCGGGATCGACATCAAATCGCGCCAAGGCGACGCTTATACGGCTTGGTGGAGTTGCTGGATCTGCCATAAGTCCTCCTCTTCTTCCTTCAATGTTAATATGATCGTGCTGGAGGCGAATAAGTTGCCCTTTTTCCTCCTTTAAATCTCCACCTTTTCTATATCCCCTGAATGGAGTGTATTGATACTGATGACCCGATGGATCTGTGTCTTTGCAAGGAAGTGAGGGTCGTCGATCCAGGGAGGGGCATCGCTGACTCGTGTCACGAAACCCTGGCGTTCGGTTCTCGCTGGATCGTGGATCATCGCGTAGAAGTTGTCGCCCGGTTGGAATCCGTGACGGAGGTGGATCCATCGTGGTGATCCGAATGGCCCCTCGTCTCCTCTCTCCAGGTCCTGCGAAACTCGAGCGGTTCCGTCGGACGATTTTCCTTCGGTCCAAGGCTTCCCTACGGAAAATCGTCCGGATTCAAGGTGGCTCTCAGACAGGTTCTCGGACCTTCCGAGAGAAGACATCGGGGCCATTCGGATCAGAACAGATCCAAAACCATACCCCCCCAGTTTTTTCACAAAGTTTTCCGTCTGTTTGAATTTAGAGGGATGGACAAGGAGTGAGAGGGTATTTCCTGTCGAAAGGTAGCTATAAACAAGTCGCAGGAGGGTTGACTCATCCATCTCGGGATCAACGACAATCACTCCATCGCCTATCGGCGTCCTTTCCAAGAGGTCGGTGCGGCCGGGGTACTGAAGTTCTGTTGGGTCGATGAATCGGAAGTCATTTCCTTTTTTCCGAGCCAATGATCTCCATTCCTCGTCGGTTGGGAGACGTTCCAACTCATGAGCCACTGCCCGAGGCTTTAAGTACGTCATCATACTTTCCGGTCCACCGGTCTTTCCGCCAGTCCCCGAGAGATTGATGCCGGGACCACCAAACGGATTTAGTGCGATCTCGGCGCCGACCGGTGGCATCTCGCAGTAGAGGTTTCCAGCGAGGACCCCGGTATTTTTTTCAAGGTCCCTCTTTAAATAAAATTCCCTGATTCTGGGTGAAGCGGTCTGGATCGAGAAGGTCAGCCCATAGGTCGAACGCCGGATTTTCTCCAAAACCTCTTCGTGTGTCTCATAGGGGATCAGATTGATCAGGGGACCAAAAAACTCCTCGGTCAGGAGCCTTTCATTATTTAAAATGACCGTTGGACCGACGAGACGTGGATAGGCCGGAACCTTTTTTTGTTGGCCATCATAAATAATATTTTCAGGGGGCATCTCATTTAATATCTGATCGAGATGTCTTTGAGTTCGCTCATGGATCAAAGGTCCGATCAATGTCTCTGGCCGATCGGCGGGTCCGACGAGGCACGAAGCGGCCATTTCGCGAAGCCGATCGACATAAAGGTCAAATTTTCGGTGGGGGATAAAAATGTTTTGAATATGCGAACATTTTTGTCCCTGGTAGCCGAAGGCGCCATACCGGATATTCACGACCACTTGATCCACCTCGGCATCGATTCCGATAACAAAGGCATTCGTTCCCCCCATTTCGGTCGTCACGGAACGCCCTTTGGCTGCAGCGGCAATCTCGAGCCCGACCTTTTTGGAGCCAGTGAAGGAGATCGCCTCAAGCCTCCGATCCGAAACGAAGCGTTGGCTCCGTATGACCTGATCCGTGAGGAGCAGTTGCAGGGTGTCGGGATTTAAATTTTCATTTCTCAAATGCGTTCGGAAGATCTCCACGATCTCGATCGCAATCCTCGGAGCGAGTTCAGAAGGTTTCAAGATCGCTGCATTCCCACTCGCGAGGGCGTTCGAGACGCCGATGAAAGGGATCGCAGAGGGGAAATTCCAGGGGGAGATGATCCCGGCGATACCGCGTGGTTCGTATCTTTCAAAGAAACCTTCGGCCTCTTTTTTCCGGGCATCGAGCGCGGCGTAGCGGATCGCGTCGAGGCATTCCTTGATATCGGCATCAGCCTGAACAATCGGCTTGGCCGATTCGAGGATCATGATCGAGGCCAAAAAGTCGCGGCGTTTCTCGATCTCATCGGCGATTTTGAGCAAGATATCAGTGCGGCGCTTGACAGGAAGTTGGCTCCATTCCTTTTGGGCGGGGGCTGTATTTTCAAAAAGACGATTCAGATCATCCTCGCTCGCGGAACCCGAGGCAGGACCCGCCCTCTTTGCTTTTTCATATTCCCCCCAAAATTTTTCCAACCGTCCCGGTTCTACAGGATTGAGATAATCGGTAGGACGAAAACCGGAGGAGGGGAGGGTGGTCTGGTATTCCTTCGGGAGGGAATCGACCCTTGCCAATTTATCGTTCTCAAGGGGGACATCATTCAGCCGAAGCAGCTTCTTAGGATCCGTTTCCTTCGTGATCTGGATTTTTTGAAACGAAATCGATCCATTTTCGATGAGGCGTCGGCCCAGGTAGTGAATTCCTTCTGCAGGATCGGCAGGGGATCTTGGATCAAGTGCGGTGAGATGCGGAACATACGCGCGGACCCGAACTCCCATCCGAACCAGTGCCGTCTGGAGATTTTGTGCCATTCCGTAGAGGCACTGGATTTCGAGTTTATGGAGGATTCCCATTTGCTGGGCACGCGAGATTGCGTAGGCAATCTCACGGACATTGTGACCAGCGATACAGGGGGTGATAAATTCATGGAGTGAAAGGAGTTGATCGGTGAGTTTCCGAAAGTTGGTATCGGTCTCTTCCTGTTGCATGAAGACAGGGATCAGAGAACCACGCTGCTGGGCAAAGCAAACCTCTTGCTCATGATAGGCCCCCTTCACGAGTCGGACATAACAACGACGCTGTTTTTGCGCCCACTGAGCGATTTTTTCCAGATACTGTGGTGACTCGCGAAGATAGGCCTGAACGACAAATCCGGCCTTTTGATAGGAAGAGAGTTCATCGAGCACCCTTCTCTGGAGCTCATACATCAAGGCGTTGTTTTGAAAATGTTCGGCATCGATAAAGGCGATCAGATCTCTCTCGTGGCAGATTGTCATGAGCTCCTTGAACCTCCGGTAAAGAGGTCGGTTTGGGTCCAGTATAAAGTTGGGTGCGTAGGGATCGAAATGAGGGGTCAGGCCAGTGACCTTCAGTGAAACGGAACTCCCTTTCTCCAAAAGGGTGATCAGCCTTTGGGCCCTCTTGAAGTATCGCTCGGCCCCCTCTTCGGAGGTGACAAACTCACCAAGATTGTCGACCGTGACATCGATCTTCTCTTTCTTGAGTTTTTTGACGATCGTCTGGAGCTCCTGATCGTTGGTCCCTCCCAAGAATTGACGGCTCATAAATACCGGTCCCAGTCGGAGAAGGGGGGTGGTGAACCGGTTCAGGCCTAATTTGAGGAGCGGACGAAGTCTGGCAGGAAATGAGTCGACGATCGGCAGAAAAAGGTCGCGGCTAAATCGCAAGAGATCGGTTGGTGAATCTTGGAGTTGGGGGAGGGCGCAGATAAAGCGAAGTAACCTCGAACGGATTTTCGGGTCCTTCAGTGTGACATTAATGAGGGACTGAACCGTTCTCTCATGAAGGGTCGGCTGAAACTTTTTGGCCTCATCGATAAGCCTCTGGCCAATCTCAAAAACAGACTCTTGTATCCCCCCGGACATTGTTCCGGTTTTATACGCAATCTTCTTTAAAGATCCAGAAGTGAATGAATTGAATTGACGGTCCCTGACCTCCAGGGCTAAGACGACCACTCACACGAGCAGGAGGTTCCATGCGTAAACAGTATCTCACTCTCTTGATTTTTAGTGCCATTGTCGTCTCATCCTTTCTGGTGGCTTGTACCAAGAAAAGTGCAGAACCGGTCTGGATCTACGCCTCGGTCTATCCGGAGACAGTCGAGATTTACGATCGAGCGCTAAAGCAGAAGTTTCCCGGTTTGAATATCAAATGGTTCCAGAACGGTTCTGAAAACCTGGCGGCGAAGCTCGCGTTGGAGGAACTTGCCGGTGATATTAAGGCGGATCTCATTTTGCTCGCCGATATTTTCTGGTGTCGAAAAAAGGCGGAAGAGGGGTTCTGGGAGCCGTATCAACCCAAGCTGGATTACGATGTGCCCGATGCGATGGAAGGGCCGGGGGGGACCTTTACCACGCCACGCATTTCAGTGATGGTCATCGGTTATAACAAGAAGTTCCTGAGCGAGGCGGAGGCCCCAAAGTCGTTTCAGGAACTGATCGACCCGAAATGGAAGGGGAAGGTTTCATCGGGAAGCCCGCTGGAATCAGGAACGAACTATACCCTCATGCTGAACTTTGCCTATCGATATGGATACGATTTTCTGCGGAAATTACGCGAAAACGATTTGATCTCTGCCGGTGGGAATTCGGCGGTCATGAAGCGGATGGTGA
The DNA here is from genome assembly GCA_016180845.1 of Deltaproteobacteria bacterium. Classification (NCBI taxonomy): domain Bacteria; kingdom Pseudomonadati; phylum Myxococcota; class Myxococcia; species Deltaproteobacteria bacterium. Next base: position 42,879 of record JACPAK010000005.1, on the reverse strand, counting down.
TGGGGGAGAGGCCGATCGGACTGATCCTGGAAGAGAGCATGCTGTTTGAAATGAGGAAGAACAAGAATCCCGATCTGGGGATCATCTATCCTTCGGATGGGGTCGTGATTACCCCCGGTCCGATGGGGATCCCGAAGGCGAGCAAACATAAAGAAATTGCAAAAAAGATCTATGACTTTCTAATGTCGGAGGAGGGGCAGAAGATCACGATCGCCGGTCATCTCCATGTCCCGGATCCACGAGCCGGGATCCCTCCGGGGGCACGCCCATTTTCCGAACTCAAGGCAAATTCTTTTGAACTTTCAGAAAAATTTTTCGAATTTGCCCAGAAGGAAGAAAAAACCTTTAAAGACACATTTGCCGAGATTCTGCTCCGATAATGCAGCTACCTGTCGTTCACCAGCGATACCGGATGACGACCAAGAGGTCCGTCTTCTGGCTGACCGTTTTGGTGACGATCCTGGTGAGTGGTCTTCCCCTCTTTAATCTGATACAACTCGCGCTTTCCAGGATTGAGCTCTCACTTTTTGATACAAGTCTCGTCCGGATCATCTGGAACACCTTCCTGATCGCCGCTCTGACCACTTTTTTTTCTCTTCTGTTGGGGACATTCTGCGGCTTTGTCCTCTGCCGGACGAATCTTTTTCTGAAAAAAGGGATCAAGAGCTTCCTCCTCTATCCCTATATCATCCCCTCCATCATCATCGCGATCGGATGGGCGATCCTCGCAAATCCAAGTGTGGGGCTGCTGAAGGAGATTTTGCCGGGGATTAATATCTACTCGATAGGCGGGATTGTTTTTGTCGAGGCGCTCTATTGGTACACCTTCGTGATGCTGAATATCAGCAACGTCCTGGAAAATATCGACGGTTCACTGGAGGAGTCGGCACGTATGTGCGGGGCGGGGATCTTCCGGGTTTTTTTCACGATCACATTGCCGCTTCTGCGGCCGGCACTGATCGGCTCGTCGATCCTGGTTTTTCTCTGTTCGATATCGAGCTTTGCAGTGCCGGCGATCATCGGGGGACCCGGCAGGATTACTGTGCTGACAACAAAGATTTATCAATGGATCAAGATCGGGAGTCCGAACGCCTTGAGTCAGGCGATGATGCTTTCTGTGCCGATTGTGGTTCTTGCCTTCGGCCTCGGCTATATTTCTGAAAAATGGTTGAATCGAAAAAGTTATGCGACACTCGGGGGAAAACAGACGCGGAAGTTGGAAATTAATCTTCGTCACTGGCGTCTTCCGATGACTTCGGTTTTTATCCTGTTCTCTGTGCTCGCGATCGGGATGCCTCTCTTAACAGTTCTGGTCACGAGTCTCATGAAGGTTTACGGACACTGGGATCTTTCTCTGGATAATTACCGTTGGGTCCTGATGCGAAAAGATATGCAACAGGCGATCCTTAATTCCCTCCTGCTCGCCTTTGGGGGAGGGATCCTGATCGTTTTTTTGAGTTTTTTTATCGCCTATTATCGGGAAAAGACGCGCTATCGGTTCCGAAACCTCATGGTGACATTTGCCTCTTTGCCGTATGCCGCGCCGGGGACGATTTTGGCCTTTGCGATCCTCTTTAGTTTTTTAGGTTCCCCCGCTTATTTTTTATTGCTCTTTGCCTATGTCGCCAAGTATCTGAACTACGGGCTCCGTGTGATTTCACCGGCCATGAGTAATGTTGACAAGAGTCTTGAGGAGGCGTCTTTGATGTGTGGTGCCTCGTGGTTTCGAACGCTGGGTTCGATCTGGGTCCCGATTCTGAAAGGGACCTTCTCGACGGCGCTCTTTCTGCTGATCGCCCCCCTTTTCTCTGAATTGACGATGTCGGTCATCCTGAGCGCGGCTGATTTTCCGACGGTGGGGTTGAGGCTTTTTCATCTGCAGGAGTATGAAAGCCCTTTTCTCGCCTCTGTGCTGGCGGTGGTTATTTTGTTTCTTGTCTTGGGGCTGAATTTTTTGGTCAAAAGATTGAGTCGAGGAAGACTCGGGGTTTAAAAGAGATGCCGATACTTGAATTCAAGAATGTTCAGAAGATCTATGGGACGACCCTTGTCTTGTCGGAGATCAATTTCAGGGTTGATAAGGGGGAATTTTTGTCCCTGCTGGGACCTTCAGGGTGTGGAAAGACGACGACGCTTCGTCTGATCGCGGGGCTTGAAGAACCGACGGAGGGGACGATTGATCTGAATGGCCAGATCGTTGCCGATGGTCGTCAGTTCATTGTCCCTGAGAAGAGAAACCTGGGGATGGTCTTTCAGTCTTATGCGATCTGGCCCCATATGAATGTTTTCGATAATATCGCCTATCCTTTACGTGTTCGAAAGATGTCTCGGGATCAGGTGATCAGTCGTGTCGGTCGTGTCCTGAAGGCACTTCATCTGGAGGGACTCGAAAAGCGGCATCCGGATGAGCTTTCTGGAGGTCAGCAACAGCGGGTGGCGCTCGGTCGTGCGCTCGTGATGGAACCCTTGATGCTGCTTTTGGATGAACCACTCTCGAATCTCGATGCGAAGCTTCGTATCGGGATGCGTCAGGAGATCAAGCAGATCCAGAAGGATTTTAAGACGACTGTGGTCTATGTGACCCACGATCAAGCAGAGGCGATGGAGATGTCGAATTGGGTGATTGTGATGAACAAGGGGAAGGTTGAGCAACAAGGAACTCCAGAGGAACTGAGACACAAACCGGCGACTGAGTTTGTCCGGGAGTTCCTGAGTTAGGCGTCTTGAGAAAAAATAGAAGAGAGATTTGCAGCGAGCAGAAAACCTCCTAGGATTCCTGCCCCAATCAGGAATTTGGACCAGCCAAACCTTCGGAAACCCGGCGGGCCGTTTCTATAGTCTTCACCGGGAACCTCGACGGTGATACTGGCTGCCCTTTTGAGCGCAACAAACAACGTATTCACAGCATTCTCCTGCGGGCCCGGATTGGAGGCCATCCGGATTCTCAACGCCTCTCGGCGGTGATAAACACCAAAGATGTCTGGAACTCCTTCCCCCATAACTTCGAGGAATCTCCCTTCGGGCAGGAGTTTCAGTTGAACAGGTCCTCTCATACGCGAATTCGTGCAAAAAGTCTCACTGGGGGTACGGAAATCGACCCTTGGGCTATAAGGATCGGGGGTTCCATGCGGCGGGGGGCTCGAATCTCTCCAGAAACTGACCAGGAAGGGGAGGTCTCCCTCTGTCGAGGTCCTTCCCGGAATCGGTGGCGAAAAGACCTCTCGAATGGTGAGATCCCTCCCTTCCGGCCACCAAAATTCCTTTTCAATAGATCGAAGTGTCCCGTCAGGCCTCAGCTCGGCACGGATACGGAAGGTGGTGTCTGTTCGACGTATTAACTCAACATATTGTGAATAGCGATCCTTGCCGGCATGGATGAAGACAGAGCCTTTTTCATCATGATGGAATTTTCGTGCCACCCAATCAGATTCGTCTCTGGAGAAGGTAGGACTTTCTGATCCAAACCCGAGCTCAGTGGTCAGAAGCTGGATCAGGTCTGTTAAATTAAGGTCGGTATTCATAATCTCTTATCTTCTCGATTATTAAGGAATTTTGTTGCGCTTTTTTTATAAGGTATTTTCAAAACCCCGCGTCGTGTCCAGCGAGGTTTTGAAAATCATTGGATCATCGCGCCGTTTGCCTTGTGACATTAGGTCACAAGTTTACCGGCTTGATTACCTGGCCTTCAGGGAGAGTGTAATCGCGAACGTCGCTACCGGGACCTCGCCGCTTAATTTTGGGGTATTGGCCATGATGTTGATGGTTGTATTGACCCGATCGCGGGTTTTGATCGTCTCTTCGACCGCCTGACGGATCTTGTGACCTTCTTTACAGATAAAATGGACATCCGCCTCCGGTCTCTTCAGGAAATTCGCGGTGAAATCTTTAAAAATGAAACTGATCTTTTCGTGTGAGGACTTAATCACCTCCATGAGGATCAGTCCTCCTGCCAGATCGGCGCCGATCGCGAGGGAGCCGAGATACATTGACCGCCAGTGATTCTGTGTCCTCCGCGTCAGCGGAATCTTCACCTCACAGTGATCGGTGTTGGCTGAAATCACGCGCGGGCGGACATAGAAGATCAACGGGATTTTCAGGAGGCCGAAGAGCCAGCAGGAGATTGTCTTTCCAAGCATCATATTTTTTTGGGTAAGTGTCACAGGAAGTAACCCTCCCACGATAGGAGTCAAGCAGATCCTTTCCGGGATTGAGTTGACGACCCCCTAAAAATTAGATCTAACAGAGATCGATGAGATGGATCTCTGTCTCCTTTTTTCTCTTTTCACTTCTCTTTTTCGGTTGTGAAAAACGGGTCGAACCACTTCGCATCTACAGCTCCATGGATGCAAAAGAGACGAAGGGTTTCATCGAGGCGTTTGAGAAGGAGACCGGTGAAAAGGTCGAGTTTGTCCGTCTATCCACCGGTGAGGCGTTGACCCGGATCCAGAGTGAGTCGGCCAATCCGCATGCGGCGGTCTGGATCGGTGGCGGATCAAATGAGCATGTGATCCTGGAGAGGGCGGGGCTTCTCGAACCGTATCAACCGCGTCGTAGTTTCCCTCCTTCTCCTCAACTGACAGGTCGGATGAATGGTTGGAACGGTTGGTATATCGGCGTGATCGGTTTTGGGGCGAATACAGAATTTCTCAAAAAACATAACATGAAGGCACCGACCTCATATCAGGATCTCCTGAAGCCGGTGTTCAAGGGGAAGATCGGGGTCGCTTATCCTTATACCTCGGGGACTGCTTATACGATCCTCGCAAGTCTTATCTCGTTGATGGGGGAAGAAAAGGGATTTGAATTTGTGAAGGCGCTGGACGGTCAGATTGGTCACTACAGCGAGTCGGGTTCAGCCTGTGTCACGCAGGCAGGCCTTGGAGAGGTCGCTGTCTGTATCGCCTTCTCGCATGACATCAGGCACAAGGGGATCGAGCAGGGGTATCCGCTCGAGCTCACCTTTCCGAAAGAGGGGGTCGGTTTTGAAGTGGGGGGGGCGTCGCTGATCAAGGGAGGACCCGATCTCGAGAGGGGGAGACGTTTTGTTGATTGGCTTTTCAGCCCGACGGCCCAGAATCTCCTGGCAGAGTGGAATCAGACGCCTATTCATCCCGGCGTTCAGAAAAATCCCTTTATTGTGAGGAGTGAGACGGTCAAAAAGATCGATGTCGATATTTATGAATCGGTGGAGAGGCATCAGCAACTGCTCGCTCGGTGGAGACAAGTCACTGGGAAATAATGACAAAAGAACCTGCTGTTAGGCTAGCGATCTTGCTCCTTGGTCTTTTAATGACCGTTTTCATTGTCTACCCCCTCTTCAAGGTGATCGAGACAAGCTTCGCGTCGACTGATGGAATCTTCGTTTACCAAAAACTAATTACCGATCCGGTCTTGAGAAGACCTGTCCTGAACAGCCTCCTGCTCGGCGTTATTGTTTCCTGTATTTCAACCCTCATCGGTTATTTTTTTGCCTATCTGGTCGGAAGGACAAATCTGCCCGGGAAATTTCTCTTCCGCGGGATGGCAACTTTTCCTCTTATTGCCCCTCCTTTTATTGTCGCCCTCTCCGCAATCATCCTCCTCGGCCGGCAGGGGATTATCACGCGCCTCTTTGAATGGGATTTTTCAATCTACGGTTTCTGGGGGCTTTTGATTGTTCAATCCCTGCATCTCTTCCCGCTCGCTTATCTCGTTGTTCTCGGTGCCTTGGAGACGATCGATCCGTCGATCGAAGAGGCCTCGATCAATCAGGGGGCGACAGGCTGGCAGACATTTTGGTATGTCACGCTCCCTCTGAGTTTTCCCGGATTGGGGAGTTCAATGCTTCTGACCTTCATCGAATCACTCGCTGATTTCGGGACTCCACTGATCCTGGGAGGAAATTATCGTGTCCTCTCTGTCGAATCTTATCTCAAAATAGTTGGGGCTGAGCAGGATCTCTCCCGTGGGGCAGCGTTGGCGATTCTCCTGCTCGTACCGACGCTGACCGCATTTTTTATTCAAAAATTCTATCTGGAGAGGAAACCCTACGCCACCGTGACCGGAAAACCGTCAACCGCCCGGATTGCGGATGTCGGGAGGTTCCCGAAAATTATCCTCGCCGCGATCGCCCTCCTGATCTCGAGCCTGACGATCCTCTTCTACGGCACTGTTTTTTATGGGTCTCTCACACAGATCTGGGGGGTGAACCATGCACTGACGCTGGGTCACTTCCTCACCACTTTTCGGGAAGGGGCTGATTATGTCGGCAATACCTTCATCCTTGCCGCGATCGCGACACCGCTGGATACGCTATTAGGATTGACGCTTGCCTATCTTTTTGTTCGCAAAAAATTTGCCGGCCGTGGGGCGATGGAGATTATTTCAATGCTGACATTTGCGGTTCCGGGTACCGTCATTGGAATTGGCTATATCCTTGCCTTCAATACAAAGCCTCTCCTGCTGCAGGGAACCTGGCTCATTATCGTCCTTCTTTTTATCTTTCGAAATATGCCGGTAGGGGTTCGAGCCGGTATCGCGACCTTGAAACAGATCGATAAGGGGATTGAAGAGGCGGCCCACTCGCTGGGAGCGAGCAGTCTTCAGGTTTTCCGAGATATCACGCTTCCGCTTCTGAAGCCGGCGTTGTTTTCAAGTCTTGCTCACTCGTTTATCAAATGCATGGTCGCGATCAGCGCTGTGATTTTTGTCGTCTCCGGGCGATGGAACTTGATTACGATTGCGATCTTGGGTTACGTCGAGACCGGCGAACTTTCGCAGGCAGCGGCGCTTTGTGTCTTTGTAATGATGGTTGTTTCAGCAGTTCTCGTTTTTCTTCGGATAGCGACGAGGGGGAGGAGGAGGGAGTTTGTCCGCAATTGAACTCGTAGAACTCACCAAATATTTCCCTGACAAGAATGGGAAACAGGAGATCGTTGCCCTGGATCATTTTTCCCTCTCAATCAATTCAGGCGAATTTGTCTGTTTGCTTGGTCCCTCCGGTTGCGGAAAGACAACTGTCCTTCGGTGTCTTGCCGGTTTTGAGGTACCAACATCGGGTCAGATCTTTGTGAATGGCCAGGAGGTGACACGGCTTCCGGCCCACAAACGGGGGCTTCCGCTTGTCTTTCAGAACTATGCGCTCTTTCCACACATGACGGTTGTGGAAAATATCGCCTATGGCCTCAAGCTCCGGCATGTAGAAAAGGATGAAAAGAACCGGCGTGTTGCCCAGGTCATGAAGGAATTGGAACTTACGAATTTGGGTGATCGTCATCCCGATCAGCTCTCCGGGGGCCAACAGCAACGAGTCGCGCTTGCCCGCGCGCTTGTTTTGAAACCGTCTATCCTGCTTTTTGATGAGCCGCTCTCGAATCTGGACTCCAAGCTTCGGGTCCAGATGCGTGCGGAGATCAAGAAACTCCATCGTGAATTCCAGATGACCTGTCTTTATGTGACACACCATCAGGATGAGGCGACCGATCTGGCTGATCGGATAGTCTTGATGCGCGAGGGGAGGGTCGAGGAGATCTTACCACCACTTGGCTTGTAAAAGCGGGTCGCCAATTAGGATCTGACGCATGTTTCCGGCGCGCCCTTCATAGATGCAGGTATCAAATCGCTCCGTGCAGGCCCGGCTATTCTTCACGTTTTTGATGACCTCTCCCATCGGGAGTCCGTTCAGGTACATATCTCGGAGGATTCCATTCGTGTACCCCATGTTGAGACCATCATCGAAGGTTCCGATCAGACCCATCGCCCCTTCCTGAAGATTCCTTGCGCAGAAAGGTTCTGGATTGGAATCGGTATTACAGGTTGAACAGCCGACGAGATAAAGGAAGGGATAACTGAGATCCGTCACATCAGGAGAGAATATTGAGAAGGAGGAAAGCCCATCGGAACCGGCATGCCCATGGTAGTAGATAAAGTGGCTCGTGCGGTAGAGTTCATTCCGTTCCTCTTGGGTCAAGCTTTCAGCTTCAGTGATTTCAGTGTCAGTTCCCTCGAGGAAGTTCATCTCCGGGAATGCCGTTTCAATGGCGAGACGGGTCTCTTCCGACCAGATTCTCGGGGAAGGGCAGAATGCAAAAAAACCGCACCCTGTCTGAATGTCATCGGTCTCCTCTTCACTGGAAAGGGTGGCGAATAGTGCCCTCTCATGGGCTCGAGGAAGCTCTCCGAAAAAGAGACTTCGTGCGACATAGAGGCTTGATCCTTTTCCGAAGATGCGGCCGACGGCAAATTCTACAGGCCCCATCAGATTCTCACCGGGCGTGCCATAAAACCGGTTGTCGACGTCAACCGGATAGTCGTGATCGATATATTCGCCACGCCTCTCTCGAGATTCGCTACGTATCGTTACGTTTGTTTTCATTGGGACGTAAGAGGGATGGGCCAGGATCGTGAGATATCCGGATCGGAAACCAAGGTAACCAAACATATCGTTCAGATAGGAATCGATCACGAGGTGATCCGTGGATGTTGTGCTGAGGAGAACCTCTTTTCTGCCTGCTGCGAGGATTGGGGCGACAAGCGAGACCTTTGTTGTTTGATTAAGGTCGTTTGAATTCACGAGGATGATTTTGTTGGTGCCGGACCGTGTGACATAGTCACGGCTGATCTCATTGGCAGAGAAAGGTCCTTCGCAGGAAGCGGCACCTGAGGGACACGAAACAGTGCCAACCCGAACGACGTTTTTTCCCTCCATGCGGTTCGGTCTGTCCAGGGCACTTCCAACAACAATAAGTGGGGCCTCCCTCAAGGCGGCATAGGAGCTCGCGAGCAGTGCCAAGGAATAGTTGTTTTCGACATAGATAACGGTTGAATAACCGCTCCAGCTGTCGAGGTATTCCGAAACAGTCTTCGCCTCCACGTCATCCAGATCGAAATCAGCCTCCTCGAAGATTGAAGAAGGGATCTCTCCGAAGGTGTAGATTTTGAAAGGTTCGAAATCATCAATAAATCGGGCGATCGGTCTCTGGAGGGAAGGGGTTCGTTCCGGATGATAGACGATCATCGCATAGCGGAGTCGTCCGCCGAATGTCCCTTTCTTGGTGACGATCGGGACAAGTGACAGGACATCTTGCCAATTCCTGTCGGTGATCATGAAGAGTTTTTTCTGGGGGAGGAGGGTGGGGCGCCATCTCTTCGTGAAAGGTTTTCCCTTCCGGATCTCTTTTTTGAGCGGCCGGACTTTTCTGATCGCCTTGTCCTGAGAGAGGGGGGCTGTGCTGGCTGAAAATGAGAACAGAAGGCACCCGAGAAAAACGGCGGTAATAAGCCTCATTATTACCTTAGAGGAGCAATATGTATGCCAAGCGGATAGTAGAAGGGATTTTCTAAAAAATGGTCATAAAATCATGGACATAAATGGTAGCTTCGCAAGAAGGAGGCCTCTATCAAATTGATAATATTATCAATTTGATAGCCCTGTCAGGATCACGAAATAGATCAACATCGAAAGCAAGGCGAGAGGCACCCCCCATTTCGCCCATTCCTTGGCGCTAATTCCCAATTTATTTGCTGAGATGATGTTGGGGATGTTTCCTGGGATCAGGCCGATACCGGAGAGAAGGAGTGCAATTAACGCTGAGCGGATCTGGAAGACTGTCATATCCGGTGAGATCTCGGCGGCGGTCAGTGTCGCGTTGTCGACAACGGCCGAAAGAGAGTTGACCCAATAGAGGACCTGCCATGGGAGATGGCTCACATAGGTGTCGATCATCGGGCGGAAACCTTGACCCAAAAAAACAAGCCCCATCACGAAGAGATAGACCTTCAACGACCGAACAAAAATGGATGATATCGTTTCTGCCGTATCGGTCTGAAGACTCTCTTCCTTTCGTACCGCTCGAGTATGAACGAAACCGGCGATGAGTCCTGTAATCACAATAGTGGGGACGACGTAGGCCCCGAGGAGTTTCAGGAGGAATGTGAATGAGGCGTGGTACGGTTCTCCTCTGAGTTTCGCGACGACAATTGTTGAGAGTGGCTCACCGACAGGGGTCAGCGCCGCCCCAAGTCCGATCGCGAAACAGGCGAGCACAACGAGGAGGATCTCCGAACGTCGATCGAGACGCAGGCCGCTGATAACCTCGGTCAGGACAAGGGCGGCGATGATGGCGGTGATGACACTCGAGCAAAGCCCCAGGATGGTGACGAGCAGAAAGGCGAAGAGGGGATAACCGAGCTGTTTTTCCAGTGAGAAGATCTCTTTTCGGATCCGCTGCCGAAAAAAACGAAAGACCAGTCCTGCGATCAGGACGGTGACGGTAATTGAAATCGGTTCGACAAACCCTTCTTTCACGAGATGGAGATTCCAGGAGCCGGTCAGTGTGACGGTGAAACAACCCATCAGAAAAAGAAAGATCTCCAGATTTTGTTCGATCTTATGAATTAGGAAGGGAAGGAACAAGACGAGAAGGAGAGAGAGGATGAGACCCCAAAAGTGGATGGCTGGCATTACTCCTTTAAGTAGAATACCGACGAGGACTCATTCAAGGGAAAAAGTTAGCGGGCGCAATCAAAAATACCAAGTCCCCAGAGAGGCTGTTGCTCCCTAAACGCCCTTTGTGTCGCCGGGACGAGGAAGGTCGCGTAGCCAAGATCGATCCAGTAAGAGAGGTGGGTCTCTTTTTTGAAGACAACCAGCTCACGGGGGATCTGATGGGCGTTTTTCTCGAGATATTCGAGTGCGAAACCGAGGATCTGAAAACGTTTCGCCGCTATATGAATCTTCTCAGCCTCGTCTTCTGTTAATTCTTCCAGGGAACGTTGGGCTCGAAGCTCCTCTACAGCGCCTCTCAGTTGTTCACGTTCCTGGATCAATTGTGTTCTGACGACATCCAGTGCCTCACTGAACCGGACATCGACCTGATGCGAAATCTCCCCATCCTGAATCGGTCGGACATCCCGATTGGCGCTCTCGACCGGTTCTCCACGCATCCCACGCCACTCGGTTGTCCCATGTCCGACCACCTCCACCTGTCCATACGGCGTTGCGTGTCTCTGCTGGTAAAAATCAGCCCTCCCGCCGAGGTGAGGGGCGGATGAGATCTTATCAAAGATTGGAGGGAGCAGAACGCTATGATAATAGTCCCGCGCCCCATGGGCCCATCGAAGATACCAGGGGGCCGCTGAGCCGGGTTGAGGTGTTGTCGGTGGTGGAGGAGGGGTCACTTCTGGCGGTGGCCACAATTCACGCGCGGTCGCCTCGGCGAGGACCTCTTTATTGATTGTCTCCATCATCGACGACTCTTTCGGTAATAATCCAGCCCTCTCCACCCCACGCGCGCCACGCAGGATCGCATCGACAAAATCATGAGGGGCCGGGCTTGCCGTCGGATAACTGAAGGCATGATTAATCAACAGACGTAATGCGAGACTATTCGCCTCCTGACGGGATAGCCCCAAATTCTCGATGAAGCGCTGTTTCAGGGACCACCAGAACCCACCATAGACCTCTCCGCGATCATGAACCTCTGTGCCCACCTCACTTAGTTTTTTGTGATGATCGACACGTCGAAGTCCGCTGTCATGTCGCGGTTTTTGTCCAAGGAATGCGGCAGCAAAAAATTCTCCGAGGTGGGGATCGTCATGGATCAATGTCGCCAGAGCATCCCCTGTCCCTTCATGGATCGCCCCTGCCTCCCCCCCGAATTCGGAGATGAGTCGGGGATCGGCATGATGCAGCAGGCTGTGACCGAACTCATGGACGACAACATCTCCATCGGAACCGACATGCATGCCGAAGGCGAGAAAGTCTTTTGGTGGACTGAAAAAGGCGTTTGCCTCATCGAAGGCGTTGATGATGACTCGGATTTCATGGAGTCGACCGTTATGAATCGACCCATGAATCTCTTTGATCTTGAATCCCAGCTCCTCGAGCCGATGGATCGCCTTCGAAAGATAGTAATACGCCTGTACCTGGACGAATTCATCTCGTAGCGTCGTCGTTCCCGGTTCAAACGGTTCCTGATTGAATTTTCCATTCAATTCCTTTTGACCGACGAGATGGATATATCCCCCCTGGAGTTCTGTGGCGTCTGGAGGAAGGTCCGGGAGATAAACCTTCTGCATGATGAGTTGCTGTTTTCCGTCAGGACCCTCTTGAAGGCTTGAGACGAGATTTTCTTTGCTGAAGACGACCGCCTCCGGTCCCGGACTCTGCACCCTTTTTACCGGTTGGGGCCGACGGGCAGGGTAGAGTCCTCCAAAAGGGAGCCAGGCCTTGAAACTCTTTGGTTCCCCTGGCGCGACACCGGCCGACTCTCTTCCTCCCCGTCGTATCCTGTCCGGGATCGGAATGTCCGGAATTGGAATGATTGAGGTGAGATCAAGCGTTGCCCCAACCGCATGTCCCGCCCCCATGAAGAAGAGCCCTTCGGTTATTTCCATCAGAAATCTTTCACCAAATCCCATCCTCATTTCCTCTTTTGCCCCAACCCCCTCGAGGAGATACCCAGCCCCCATCGCGGCAATTGCCTGAGGGATCTCAAGGGCGGCATCCTGGAGGATCGTGGCGCGAAGCCCAAATTTTGGCAAAGCCCTCATGCCGATCAGCATCGAGGGGAGAGATGAGCCGAATGCAACAGCCCATTGCCTCAGAAACCCCTCTTCGTGAGACCTATCTCCTTTTCTTTGATAGAACGTCATCGCTCCGGAGATAACGCCACAGAGGAGGAGGTTCGAGATCCAATAGAGACCCTTAGGGGTCTGTCTCCCATTGGCCGAAAATGCCTTTGTGAGACCGAAAAGGATCCCCTTCATCGCAAGTTTCATCCCGAGATTGAGGCCGATGACAAGCTTGGCAGACTCGTAGATCCCTTCTCTTGTTGTGAGGCGTGCCTTGAAACCTTCCCACCAGGCGAGGAAGTGATCTGCCTCCCTTCTCTGTATGAAATAAGGGTTTGCCGCCAAAAGACCAGTCGTGACCTGATAGTTTGTTGGTTGTGGCTGATAAGTTGGCAGATCGGACCGTGGGGTGAAACCCATCGGAAGATCGAAGCCGAGTCCGGAGATCGAACCCATTTTTTGTCCCCCTATCAGCTCATTCGATTTTTGACCAGAAGAGTTTCGGCCTAAATTCTGCACGATAAAAAGTTGAGCTGGACAGTTTTTGGAGGAGGGAATAAATTTGAGTTATGCATCGTCAATTTCTCGAGGGGGGTTTTTGGCGGAAGATCCCTGCCTATTCAGAGGTTGACGAAAAAACATTTCTCGATAGTCACTGGCAGTCGCGTCATGCGGTGACGAATGTCGAAAAACTTCGTGAGACGATTGGCAAGTTGATCGGAGAGCCGGTCTATGCCGATATCGCGGAGGGGTTGCATCATGTCCCGATGTCTGTCCGGATGACCCCTTATCTGATTTCGCTCATTGATTGGAAGGATCCCTATGGGGATCCTCTCTGCCGCCAGTTTTTGCCGTTCAATTCTGTCTTGATGCCGGATCACCCGAAGCTTCGTCTCGATTCACTGTCGGAGGTGAAAGACTCACCAGTCCCGGGATTGACCCATCGCTATCCGGACAAGGTTCTGTTTCTGACATTGGATAAATGTCCTGTTTATTGTCGCTTCTGTACGCGGAGTTATGCGGTCGGTCTGGATACGGAGGAGGTCGAGAAGATCCACGTCAGTGGCACCTTTGAGAGATGGAAGGTGGTTTTTGATTATCTGCGTGCGCATGAGAAGATTGAGGATGTTGTCGTGAGTGGGGGAGATACCTACAATCTCAGGCCGGATCAGGTTACGTTGATCGGGAATACGCTTCTCGATATCCCACATATCCGGCGGATGCGATTTGCGACGAAGGGGCTCGCGATCATGCCGATGAAGATCCTGACCGATCGTGAGTGGTATGATGCCTTCCTCGGTGTCGTGACTCGTGGCAAAAAGATGCATAAAGATGTTGTCCTCCATACCCATTTTAATCATCCAAACGAGATGACCGGGATCACGAAGCGGGCAATGGATCAGCTTTTCGAGGATGGTGTTGTGGTTCGGAACCAGTCGGTTCTTCTGCGGCAGATCAATGACGATGTAGAGACGATGAAACTCCTGATCAAAAAATTGGGTTATCTCAATATCCACCCTTACTACGTGTATCAGCATGACATGGTGAAGGGGGTCGAAGACCTCCGGACCACTGTTGCGACGGCGGTCGAATTAGAAAAAGAGGTGCGTGGGGCGACCGCCGGCTACAACACGCCGACCTTTGTCGTCGATGCGCCGGGTGGTGGTGGGAAACGGGAAGTGCACTCCTATGAATATTACAACCGGACAACCGGGATCAGTGTCTATCGCTCACCGAATATCAATCCAAACCAGCTCTATCTTTATTTCGACCCGATCCACCTGCTTCCGAAGGAGGGTCAGGCCCGTTGGGCCAATCCTTCTGAGCATGAGAAGATGGTAGAGGAGGCGCTTCAAATTAAGCCTTTTGGCGTTTGAGAATCGTCTGGAGGGCTCGTGCCAAATCAGGGGAGAGACGCAGACGTCCGCGATGGTCTCTCAAGACCCTCAGATCTTCACGATCAAAACCAAATTCCAGTAAAAACTGTCTCTCCTCAGTGGTGATAAAGTGGGTTCTCGCCTCCAACGGGACGAGCCGGTTTAAAGCAAAACAATGTCTTATGAAAGAGTCATCATAACGTCCTTTCCGATCACTTCGAATGATCTCATCGGTCAGTCTTTCATTCCATCGGCGTGCATCGGTATAGAAGATCAGATCAAGCAGGGTTGCCGCGGAGATACGATGGCGGGTGGTCCCCTGATCAGCCCATTCCTGAATTTTTCTCTTCGGATCGATTTCCAATCGGGCTCGAATAAAACGAAATCCTTGAGGTCTATTGCCGATAACCTCCGGCGTTTTGTCAGTTTCCTCTATTCTTGTGGCCACCTTATCCCCAATACCGAAGAGGGTTGGGTCCTCGATCGTCCTTCGCAATGACCTCTGCAGTGCATCGATCCGTGGGTCCTTGGGGGGAACGACTGACGAAAAGCCCTGTGAGAAGATTGTGAGCGCTACGTCACGTTGTTCCTGGGAGAGTTGATCCAGGAGCAGGATCAGATCTTCTGGATTTCGGGTCATTTTTGAATGGAGCGCCTCTGCCTTTTCCGAAACGGTTCGAAACAATGGGTGATGATGGCGGAAGAAGGCGATGGCCTCTTTTCGATCCAGTGTCAAATAGTTACTGCCTTGAGCGGCGTATGGATAGAGGGTCGTCACAAGATAGCTGATCTGATTTAAGAGACCAAAAATCTCCCACAGTCTTTGAAGAGGGTAGTTCATTGCGATTGTTGGATCTTCAAGAAATCTTAAGAGGTCGTTTGTGGAAGAAGATGAGAATCTCTCGTCGAGGGATCTCAAAAGGAGCGGGAAGTAAAAATCTTTTCCTTCTTCATTGTAGTGTCTGACCTCCTCATCGGTGCGGAAAAGTACTTCCGATCGATTACCATCCCGATTGCTAATAATGATAAATGGGGCCTTGCTCCTTTCCATCTCACTTAAGAAACTTGAGTCAGGCGGGAGTGAGCTGAGCGATCTGGCGACAAGGGCAGTTCCTGAAGAGCGGTTCGCACTGGGGACGATTGACCTATAGGGGTTAGGAGTATACCCTTCCTCAGGATTTGAGTTCGGAAGGTTAGACAAAAATCCCTTTGAGGAAGGAAGCATCAGGATGTCATCATCGGAACGAGAGAGGACCGGTTGGCCTTCTGTCTCCATGTTTGGTTCCGCCAGAATAAAATCCTCATCCTGGAGTGGGGAGATCGCCTCTCTAATCCCTTGGGCATAGAGTGCCTTCAGGTAGCCATGATAGATGACATGTGGATCAAAGATGGTTGCCTCAATCTTTGTGCTCCAGTTTCTCTCTGGAATATTCGGGTCTCGAAGTCTCTTTTCCTTTTGGTCATAAACAATCGCCTGGCAGTGGGGATTTTCTGATCGTTGCAATGCCAAAAGGTATCCGGGAGGGAGTGTCAACGGGAGGGCCAAGCCTGCAGAAACTTCTGTTCGGCAGTGGGCGTTACATTTTCCTCCCCCCCCGCCGAGAATACCGGTGATTCTTGCCTTTCCAATTTGGTAGGAATGAAGGGCGGGAAATTCGTCGAATAGAGCTCCAATCATGAATTCCAGATCATCTTCCCAACTTCGTTTTGTGTCCTGATCTCGAAGATGCTGCAGGTCGGTCCGTATCGTCTCTATCCCTTCTTCCCAACGCTCCAGATAGGCCCCATACAGGGCCCTTCTCGAACGGCTCTTTTCAGCAGCCATTTCGGCCTCGATCAGAAAACGACCAATGTCATGTTGTTTGGAGCGATCCTGTTTCCACTCCTCTAGCGCTTTTTGGGCTACCTTGATTAATTCTTTTTGGGTTCTTGGTTTTTTGCTGAATGAGAGGTGAGTCCTAAGATTAATTTTCTTCTTTGGTTCAATCGGCAGCTCTTGTTGACCCTCAACAGGCTCTCCTTCGGAATGATTCCAGGGGAATTCTGAAAAGATAGGAGGATTAAGGGGTGAGAGATCATGATTCCAGAGGATCGGAATCAGAAAGGCAAGGTGCAGTCCCACAGTGATCCCTACCCCTAAAGATCCTGCCGAGGAGCGGGTAAAATAGTGGGTGATCTTGCCGGTCACCAATCCCGTCAGGAGACCGATCAGAGAGGCAGAGGAATAAAGAGAGATTTGTACCGACGAACAGGGAGGTTGTAGCCAATCGAGAAATTGTTTTCCCAGATCGATAAGATCATCAGTACCCATTACCTTGTCAAAAGGGATAGCGGGTAAAGAGGCAATAGAGGAGTGTCGATAAAAAGGGCCGATTTCCAGACTCATAGATGGCCTCATTGTCGGCAATCAATACGGAAAGTTGTGTTTTTCTATTTTTTAAGCAGGATCATCTGCCCTTGGAACTGGATCTTAGGGGCGACGTTGCTTGCAGGGGGCTCTTTTTTATTGACCAGAAAGTAACCGGCCTGCCTTGCGGAGGCCAAGGTACTTTTTGGTCGTGAGGTACGAAAGAGGGTGCGACCAAACGGATCCCGCTTGGAGATTTTTTCGAGGAGCTGTGTCTGATTCCGAGAAGACATCGATTACCCCTTCGCTCCAATTCTCATCCCGTAGAATGATCTCCAGACGAAAAAGAGACCGACGATGAAGAGCACAACCCCAATTCTCAGGGCGATATCGTGTGCCGAGACCGCGATCTCGACCGCGAGGAGACCGAAGAGGGTCGTGAACTTGATGATCGGATTCAGTGCAACGGATGAGGTGTCTTTGTAAGGATCTCCGACCGTGTCGCAGACAACCGTTGCGGCATGAAGCGGGGTTCCCTTTTCCTTCAGATCGACCTCGACCACCTTTTTCGCATTATCCCAGGCGCCACCGGTATTCGCCATAAAGATCGCCTGGAAGAGACCGAAGACGGCGATTGAGATCAGGTAGCTCGCAAAAAAGGTCGGATCAAAACAGGCGAAGGCCAATGTGAACGAGAAGATCACGCCGAAGATATTCAACATCCCGGACTGGGCGTACTGTGTGCAGATCTTCACGACTTCCTTTGAGTCTTTGACGGATGCGCTTTCGCTTGATTCGAGCCGGATATTTTTCTTGATGAACTCGACCGCTCGATGGGCCCCGGTCGTGACCGCCTGCATCGACGCGCCGGTAAACCAATAGATAACCGCTCCCCCACAGATCAGTCCCAACAAGACACGTGGATCCAACAGATCGAGTCGGAGATTCAGGAGCAGGATAATCGAGAAGATCATCGTTGTTGCCCCGATCACCGCGGTGCCGATCAAGACCGGCTTGGCGGTCGCCTTGAAGGTATTTCCTGCAGAATCATTCTCCTCGAGAAGATGCTTTCCTTGCGCAAAGTTCGGTTTGAATCCGAATTGTCGCTCAATCTCTTGAGAGGCGTTTGGTGAGGTTTCAATTTGGGAAAGCTCAAAAACCGATTGGGCATTGTCGGTAACCGGTCCATAACTATCAACTGCGATTGTAACAGGCCCCATCCCAAGAAATCCGAAGGCGACCAAGCCAAAGGCGAAGACAGTTGGATAGACCATATAGGCATCGAGCCCAGTGAGACTGGTCATGAAGGCAACGAGCATCAATCCCGCCATTACCATCCCCTTCCAGAAGGCACTGAAATTTCCGGCGACAAGACCCGAAAGGATGGCGAGTGACGCCCCTCCTTCTCGAGCGGCGCTGACGATCTCAGCAACATGTTTGGATTTTGCGGAGGTAAAGATCTTCGTGAATTCAGGAATGATCGCAGCGGCCAGTGTCCCACAGCTGATGATCGTCGAGAGTTTCCACCAGAGATCTCCCATATCGGAGATCAAAAGGTAGCTGACCGTATATGTGACGATGATTGAAAGGATAGAGGTCATCCAAACCAGTGTCGTGAGTGGGGCCTCAAAGTTGAACTTTGATTTTCCGGCGTAAAGGGTGTGAGAGACGACCTTGTTCAGCGCGTAGGAGCCGATCGAGGTGACGATCATCAAGACCCTCATCGAAAAAATCCAGATGATCAGGTTGGACTGAATCGCGTTCGCCTCGGCGGTTGCCGCCAGTTTACCATCGGTTCCGAAAACCATCCCGGCGGCGAGCACGATGAAACTGATCAGGGCGACGCCGGTCACACCGTAGGTCTCGAAACCGTCGGCGGTCGGTCCGACCGAATCACCGGCGTTGTCTCCGGTGCAGTCGGCAATGACACCAGGATTTCGGGCATCGTCTTCCTTAATATTAAAGACGATCTTCATGAGGTCCGATCCGATATCGGCGATCTTCGTAAAAATACCACCGCAGATCCGGAGGGCCGAGGCGCCGAGCGATTCACCGATCGCAAACCCGACGAAGCAGACTCCCGCACTCTCTTTCGGTACATAGAGCAGGATCGAGATCATCATGAATAATTCAACGCAAATCAGCATGACACCGATCGACATGCCGGACCTAAGCGGGATATCCATGACGGGGTAAGGCTTGCCAGAGAGGGAGGCGAAGGCGGTCCGGCTGTTGGCATAGGTGTTGATCCGGACCCCAAACCAGGCGACTCCATACGAGCCGAGAATCCCCAAAATCGAGAACAGAAAAATCATGAGGACACGGGGGAAAGCGAGGTGTTGTAGAATAAGGAAATAATAAAAAATGGCGGCGCCGATAAAAATCTCAAGCAGAACGAGAAACTTTCCCTGCTGCAGAAGATACGTCTTGCAGGTTTCATAAATGAGGCTCGAGATATCCAGCATCGCCTGATGGGCCGGGAGTCGTTTGATCTTTGAATATTCCCAAAGACCAAAAAGCATCCCGAGGAGGCAGATACCGATACCCCATTTGAGCAAGGTGGTTCCGGCGATCAGGTGTCCGAAAAGAGAATAGGTTGTCAGGAGCTCCGGGATTTTGAGTTCCACCTCACTTGCAGAAGCGGCACTTGAGAGGGAACAAACCGCCACGAACAGGATGAAGGTGAAGAATCGGTTCATTTTCATGAAATCCTCCTCAGTTTTAAAAGCTGGGACTTTTTATCAGTCTTGTTGAAGTTGTCAAAAGTTAAAATGGGAAAATAACTTTAATACGGAGTCCCTTTCCATCGGCGCCAGAACTGTAATGAAGCTTAAGTCCGCAGGTCTCGGCAATCTTCTGGCAGAGGTGGAGACCGATACCGATCTTTTCATCGGTGATGTCGTTTGCATTTAATGCCTGAAGAAGGGGAGCCGGGAGTCCGGGACCATCGTCACCGATAATCAGGGAAATCTCTTTTTCAGACGACTCGATAGCAACGGTACACGATGTCTGTGACGGGGTATGTTCTTCAATATTGCGCATCAGATTATCGACGAGTTGAAAAAGAAGATGAGGTTCCATCGGAACAACCACCCCTGCTTGAGAAGTTGGAAGAGAGAGTTGCAGGGGTCGACCGAGGGTTTTTTCCCACAACGGTCGGTTGTCTTTTGTCCAGGCGATCAGACTCACGGGCTGAAGTATCGGGAGGCTCTGTCGGATTTTTGATTCGCCCAAAGTCAGGACCGTCGTGACAATCTCGGACATCCTCTGGACCTCTTCTAATGAACTCTTCAGGACCTTTGCATAGTCGTCTCTGGAAGCGGCCTGGTTTTGAAGGACCGTTTCGGCCTCGCCCTGCAGGACGGTCAGCGGAGTCCTCATTTCGTGGGCCACATACCGGCTCATCTTGCGGAGTTGCCTGACCGCTGCGGTTGTTTTGGCGACGAGCAGATTGATCCCATCGATGATCGCTTTCAAATAATACCCCTTTTCATCCATCGGGAGCGGTTTCCACTCGTCCATTTTTTCCGGATCAATCTTTTGCAGATGGGTGGCGATCGTTGTGACCGGTTTCAAGAGACGTGCCGACAGCTGTCTGGCGAGGAAGAGAGAGACACCGACCAACAGTCCCAGGATCAGGAATGCCTGCCACCAGAGGGAGGCGAGCATTTCATGATATTTCGGGAGTGGAATGGCGATCTGGAGATAAAATTTGAGTCGGCCCCCTTCTTCATAAGGGACAACGAGGCTTTCATATTTTCGTGTGCTTCCTTCGAGCGGGATGAAATATGGTTTTTTGCTTTTGTCCCCCAGTTTGATGGAGAGATGGTCATAACCGAGCTTGACCGTCGTAAAAATGAGTTTGCCTGATCGGTTGAAGATACGAACAATCTTGTCGACCTTGTCCATCTGAAGCGCATCTTCGATGAAGCGATCCAGTTGTTCAAAATCATTCAATTCGGAAAAATCAGAAATGCCTAATGTAATAAGACTCGTGGCGGTCGCCTGAAGCTGCGCCTGGATCGATTCGCGATGACTCCGAACAAGGAGGTTCCCGATCAAGAGGGCAGCGGTCAAGGTGCTGACTGTCGTCATGACCCACATGGTCAACGTAATTCTGGAAGCCAAAGAGGAATCGGATCGTATTTTAGGGAAAAATTTCACGGTTCGCCGAGCCAATAACCTAACCCACGCCGGCTCTGAATCATCGCCTTGAACCCTCGATCGATCTTGGACCTAAGATTGGCGATCGTGACCTCGACAAGATTGCTCTCCGGATAGTGATTCATATCCCAGACCTGATCGAGGAGGCTTGTTTTTGAAAAGATCTGGCCCGGGTTTCTGGCGAGTAGGTAGAGGATCCGAAATTCCTTTCCGGTGAGGTCGACCTTTTTATTGCCTCGATAGACCCTTTGAGTTTCGAGATCGATTTTCAGGTCTTCGAAGACAAGGATCGTATCCTTGATCGCCTTTTTTCTCTGTTCGTCACGTCGGAGCATCGCCCGGATCCGGGCGATCAATTCGGCCACATGAAACGGTTTGGAGAGGTAGTCATCGGCTCCTTCCGTGAGACCCTTCACCTTATCTTCCACATCGGAAAGGGCGCTTAAGATCAAAACCTTCGTCCCGCTAGCGGACCTTCGAATGTCGGAAAGGAAATCGAGTGAATCCCGTCCTTTCAGGAGGCGATCCAGTACCAATATGTCGTAGGGGGTTGATTTAAGGCTCGTCAGGAGCTCGAGGATCTCTGCGACGGTATCGGTAACAAATCCGGCATCATCGAGCGCTTTTTTGATGAAATTGCGGACCTTGGGTTCGTCCTCGGCAACCAAAATTTTCATAACGGCGCATCTATCTAATATTGAGGGAAAGAATGCAAGGGGTGTGCATTAAAAAAAATTAATCCCCTAATCATATTAGAATCATACGCCTCCTTTATAAGGCTCAAACCTAAAAAGGAAAGGAAGGGGGTGAATACACCATGAAGAAGATTTTAATTGCTGTGACTCTCGCAGTCGTTTTCGCGATGAGCGCCAGCGTGATTGCCGAAGAGAAGGCTGAGAATCCAGCCCGAAAGGCGGCTGTTGAGAAATGCACGAAGGAGGGCAAGACTGGCAAGGACCTCGAGGCCTGCGTTGATTCAGAGCTCAAGGTTGCCGAGAAGAAGCCAACCGAGCAGAAGGCTCAGTAATTGCTTTTCCGGTTTTCTCTTTAAAGAGATTCAAAGGGCCCCGTAAACGGGGCCCTTTGTGTTTGGACGCCAATAATGTGTTCTTTATTTGTTTATCATTAAACTTAGTTAATAAAAACTTTTATAATTCAAATATTTATAATTATTAACGTGTTCAAATGAACACATTTTTTGTTTTTATCGGTTGTTTTCCTTTTTCGATCCCTCTACAATCAGGGGCATGAATCGGAACCAAAACCCAGTAAGCGTTTTTGAGTATCGGGATTATCGGGTCTTCCTTCGTGATTGGTACAAGGCGGCCAAAGAGGCGAGGGGCTCTTTTTCATTTCGGGCCTTTGCTAAGAAGGCGGGGTTTCAGACCAGTAACTTCCTGATGCTTGTGATTCAGGGAAAAAGGAACCTGACAGAGGAGAGCCTCAAGAAGTTCATTGTGGGGCTCGGTCTTAATAAACAGGAGCAAGAATTTTTCAGGAATCTTGTCTTCTTCAATCAGGCAAAAACACACCACGACAAGAATTTCTATTATCAAAAGCTCCTGCAATCGAAAAAATTAAACCAGCTCAAGCCGATCGAGAAGGAAGAATACGAATACTATTCGACCTGGTATCACCCGGTCATCCGTGAGTTGGTTATTTCAAAAGATTTCGACGGCACACCTGAATGGATTGCAAAAAAGATCTTCCCCTCGGTTGCTCCAGCCCATGTTTTAAAGTCAATCGAGCTCTTGGAGAAGATGGAGTTTATCCGAAAGAATGGCGATGGACGGTGGGAGCAGGTGAGTACGCTTGTCTCGACCGGGCCTGAGCTGACCTCTGTCGTTGTTCACAATTATCATAAGAGTCTCTTGGATCTTTCAAAAGAGGTCATGGATCAGCTTTCTTTGCAATATCGCGATGTGAGCTCGCTTACACTTGGTGTGAAACGGGAACGCTTGGGAGAGCTTCGGACAAAGATTCGTGAGTTTCGGCAGGAAATACTAAAACTTGCTTCAGCGGACGTGGAACCGGAGGAGGTTGTGTTGCTTAATATGCAGCTTTTCCCGGTGACAAGGGTTGAAGACAAATAGGAGGTCTTTATGAGGTCGGTTATCAGTCGGTTACTTGTTGTGATGCTCGTGCTCGGTCTTTCGGTCGGATGTCTGGAACAGACACAACGGGGAGGGGGAACTGAAACCGGTTCGACCAACCCCGGTAATGAAGAGGATACCAGTGATGGTGATTCAGACGGAACAACCGCTAACGGGTTTCATGTGAAGGGGCAGATTTCTGCCCAAGGACTTGCACTGGAATCCGGTGATTCCCAGGCGCTTGCTGTTTCCGAAGAGGTGACAGATGTTTACCTGGCCAATCCTGAGACCGGAAATGTCTCTTGCAAAACGGTTGAGGTAGAAAAGGATGGGACTTTCGATGCCAAAATCACGGCGCAGAACTTCTGGTCTGTTTTCTTTATCAATCGGTATCGAATCGGTCGCGAAATGTTCCTGGGGCGATTCCGCTCCTCGACGACCGATGCTATTGTTGCCAATAAAGATGAGGGAGAGCTTGATCTTGGGACCGTGACGATCGACACCGATGCCGGTGAGGCAGCCTCGGATCAGGATCACGAGGAGATTCTTCAAGGACTCGGGTTGGAATCAGATACCGCAGAGGATTTGGGAGATCTCGATGATCTCGCCTCCCGGTATTCCAATCCTGATGTCGATGGTGATGGAGAGCTGGATTGTGGTCAAACCGATCATGATTTTCGGCTCGATTTTCATGTTCGTTTCAATACCTATGAAAATAGTAAAAGAGTCACTGTGGCTGATCTGATCGACCGGTTTGTTGACGAAACGAAACTAACGACAGAGTACGATATGACCGGTGTTTATGTCGGCTATCAGAAGAGTTTTTCATCGGCGTCGAAAGGATCGGTAACCTTTGTGAATTCCAGTGTGACAACGTCAGAGGGGGGTTCTATTCCTGCTGGCAAACAAACGAGTGCGGTGACCTCGAGCCCTTATGCCAATTACAATCAGTATGGTCCGAACATCGTCAATACCTCTGAGTTGCCTTCGGGAGAGATCGTCTTCTCGTTTGGTGGGAAGGAATTGACCTTCACCAACGTCAAGACACCAACACTGGCTGAGTTGAAGGCCCCGATCGGGAGAATTTTTCCACTCATCCGGTTCAACAAGAAAGACTCGAGTTGCCAAACGGACTGCACCCTTTCCTCCATCTCTTATAAATGGATGAAAAAGACTGCAGAGGGCTGGACCGCTGCTTCAGAGACAGAATTGAAGCTTCTCGTGGATGATGATGGTGGATTTATCTCCTTTTATATTAACAACGATTCAAGTCGTGCCGTAGGGTTTACCATTCCCAGTTCAGCACTATCCGGAGATATTGAGTGGAAGGTCTCCCAAGCGACCGGGTCGTTGAGTCAATCAGAGCTCGATCAGGTGAAAACAACCCAGATTTGTCATTTCGCTGTTTCTTATGATGACAAGTTAGGGATGCGGTATTTTCCCGGTATTGATGAGGCGAGTGGAACTTGCGGTAAGTAAATAACCCCCCTTATTCGGTGCCAGGCTTGAAAGCAAAAGCCTGGCACCGACCCTTTTTGACTTCGTCATTGAAAGCCCTCCCTCGAAGAAGTACAATCATCCGAATTCCATGAATCAATTATTACAAAACCGGTTTGTTCGGATTTTTATCGTCGCCCTTGCCTATTTTGTGACAGGAAAACTTGGGACGATGTTCGCGATCCCTCCCGGGGTTGCCACTGCGGTCTGGCCCCCTTCAGGTATGGCGGTGGCCGCGTTATTTTTTTGGGGGAATCGTATCTGGCCTGGTGTTTTTTTGGGATCGGTTCTTGTGAATATCGGGACGCTCTACGAACCATCAACCCTCTCTGATGTTGCCAGATCTTTCGTCATCGCTTCTAGTATTGCCGCTGGGTCGACGCTTCAGGCGATGGCAGGCGCCTATCTGATACGTCAGTTTGTCGGTTCTATTTTTGAAAAAATAGCGGATGTCCTTCGTTTTGTCTTGATTGGGTTTTCTTGCTGCCTGATTGCTGCGACTATTGGAACGACCTCATTACTGGTGGGAGGTTATATTTCTTCTGCCGTTTATGGGATGAACTGGCTGACGTGGTGGCTCGGTGATGCTGCGGGCGTTCTCCTTTTTACCCCCCTTGTCCTGACTTGGAAGCAGGAGATAAAAGGAAAATTTTCCATTCGATGGAAAAAGAGTTGGGAATTTTCTCTTTTTCTTGCCCTTCTTTTTGGGACATCCTCGCTGATTCATATGGGATCAGGGGTGTTCACTGTTCCGATCCCGCTTTATTTCCCCTATATTCCCTTTGTTGCCTGGGCCGCCCTTCGATTTCGCCAGTTTACGATGGTGTTTGTGACGATGATCATTTCACTCCTGGCGATTCTCACGACTATTCAAATGGCCGGGTCTTTAATGATTGAATTTCTGAACCCCGCACTTCTTATTTTACAGGCTTTTATCGGGGTCAGTGTGGTTACCGGTCTGCTGCTTTCTTCAAGTTTGTATGAATCAAGACAAGGTCAGATCCATCTGAAGAAGGCCCACGAGGATCTTCAAGAGAAAGTAGAGGAGATCCGTCTCTCCAACCTTCAAATGGAACAGTTCACCCATATGGTCTCCCATGATCTTCAAGAGCCTCTCCATACCATCATCGGATTTGTTGAGCGATTCAAACTCAAGCTCGAGGATTCTCTTGAGTCGAAGGGAAGAGATTACATTGATCGGATCGGGACCGCTGCCTGGCGTATGAGTCAATTGATTGATGGACTGCTCACCTACTCACGCGTGACCCGAAAGCCGGCTGTTTTTGAGGTGATTTCACTTAAAAAAGTCATTCAGGAGCTTGTCGCCGATCTTCAGGTTCGTCTTTTAGAGACGGGGGCCCGAGTTGAAATCGGAGAAATTCCGGATGTCTATGGAGATCGGTTGCAATTACACCAGCTTTTTCAGAATCTGATTTCAAATGCGCTCAAGTTTCGCAAGCAAGATACGTCACCTCGCGTGAAGATTTCGAGTGGACCGCTTGATTCTGAATCGATCGCTATTCATGTGGAGGATAACGGGATCGGAATAGACAAAAAATTTTCAAATCTCATCTTCAAACCTTTTGAGCGGTTGAATCCAAGACAGGAATTTGAAGGAAGCGGACTCGGTCTTGCGATTTGTCAAAAGATTGTTGAACACCACAAGGGGCAGATTCAGTTTCGCAGCGAACTGGGAAAGGGAACTGTTTTTACCGTGATTCTCCCGACAGTTCCGACCAGACTGAAAAGGGCGAACGCCTGAATCAGGCAATGTAATTACTGATAGTGGAAACAAGTTCTCGCGTTCCACAGGTCTTTCGGAGATAGCTATTGGCCCCCATGTCGATCACTTCCCTGGCGACCTCTTCGTCACCGACCGCCGTTAAGACAACAATAGGGATTTTTGAAAGTTCCGTATTGCCTCTTAACTGACGAACAAAACCAAAACCGCTCATCTGGGGCAGCATGAGATCCAGAAGAATCAAGTCGGGTCTCGTCTTTTTGGCGACTTCCAAACCTTTCATGGCGGTGGGTGCCGTGAGACAGATGAAAGAATGATCTTCAAGAATTTCTTTTACCAATTGAAGTGTTTCAGGGCTGTCATCGATCAGGAGGACCTTCTTTTTTTTTGTCTCCTTTGTCTCCATAGCGGTGTCATAATATTCTTTTTTAAGTCGAGTGACAAGAGAGGAATTTCGGAGTAAAGTACCCGAAACGAAAGGGGGGAGGATATGAAAAAAATAACTCTTTTTATATTCGTCGTCTTCTTTCTCCAACTGTCCGTTTCTTCAACTGGATTCTCGGGAGCGGTCGCTCCCTATGGTCCCGAGCAGAAGCGGTTTGGACTCGGTATTATCCTCGGGGATCCTACGGGATTGACAGGGAAAGGTTACCTGGCTCCTCGTCTCGCTATCGACACCCATCTCTCTTGGTCGTTTATCGAAGAGGCCTTTACGATCATCGGAGATGTCACGCATGATTTCGTCGAATTGCCTGTCGATACGAATGTCGTGACGATCCCTTTTTATGCAGGAGTCGGGGGAAAGGTCGCTATCAATAAGCAAAGAAGGGGTGGGGATGAAACCTCTGGGGCGATTCGGATCCCTGTCGGATTGAGTGGGCAGTGGGCCCGTTACCCGATCGAGGTTTTTCTCGAACTGGCACCCGGTGTTGAGGTGACACCGGCGACAGAATTTGATTTGACAGGTGGCTTGGGGGGGAGATTCTATTTCTAAATGACTGCCCACGAGGTTTTTGAAAAACAACGAGAAAATCGATGGCGTGTGGCACGGACGTTGGCTGAGGAACGGGTTGCGAAGCTTCGGAAGCTCCGAGAGTCTCTTTTGGAGCGGCAGGGTGAGCTCCAGAAGGCGATTTTTGACGATTTTAAAAAAAATCCGGGAGAGGTTGATCTGACCGAGGTTTATCCAACCATCTCGGAGATCAATCATACGATTCGTCATCTCCCAAAATGGATGAAGCCGCATCCGGTCAAGACCCCGCTTGTCCTTTTCGGGACCCGGAGCGAGATTCGTTACGAGCCAAAAGGGATTGTCCTGATCCTCTCCCCCTGGAATTACCCGTTTCAGCTCCTCATGACGCCGCTGATTACGGCGATCGCTGCCGGGAATTGTATTGTGCTGAAGCCGTCAGCCAAGACGCTGCATACCGCTCATTTTATGAAAAAATTTATTTCCGATCTCTTTCCGGAAGAGGAGATCGCGTTGTTTGAGGGGGATCACGAGGTAGCCGATCAACTCCTGGAGCTTCCCTTCGACCATATCTTTTTCACGGGGAGTCCTGGGGTTGGAAAGAAGGTGATGGGTTTTGCGGCAAAGCACCTTGCTTCGGTGACATTGGAATTGGGGGGGAAGTCTCCTGTTGTCGTCGAGGAATCTGCCGATATCAAAAAGGCTGCCGCAAGAATCGTCTGGGGGAAATTTATTAATGCCGGTCAGACCTGTGTCGCCCCTGATTATCTTCTGATCCACGAAAAGCGCCTGCCAGAATTTCTGCTGGAGGCGAAGAAGGTCATCGCCCATCGCTACGGGAAGACAGAAGAAGGACGTCAGCAGAGTCCCGATTTTTGCCGGATTGTCAGTGATGGGCATCTTGAAGGGTTGAAAAAGGTTTTGGACGAGTCGGTTCGTCAAGGGGCGAAGGTCGAGATCGGGGGAGAGATCAATCAGCAGGATCGTTATCTCTCGCCGACCCTTTTGACGCAAGTGACGCAGAGTTCTCCGGTTATGAGAGAAGAAATCTTTGGTCCGATCCTTCCTATCCTGACCTATCAGACATTGGATGAGGCGATTGAGATCATCCGGAAGAGGGAAAAGCCGCTGGCCCTGTATGTTTTTTCAAGGAACGATCGGGCGATCGAAGAGATCTTGAGATCCACATCAGCCGGCGGGACCTGTGTGAATAGCCTTGTCATTCATCTGGCCAATCCCGATCTCCCGTTTGGTGGTGTCGGACAGAGTGGAATGGGGAACTACCACGGGTTTTTTGGATTTCGCACCTTTTCGCATGAGCGCGCTGTCCTCCGTCATGGGGTTATTGATACGCTGAGATTGTTTTATCCCCCCTATACAAGGCGGGTTCGGAAATTCATTCAGTGGGCGACACGTTACCTGGTCTAACGTGGCTGTCAAAAATATGACGGATATTGGGGTAGTATTGAACCCATAAAGGCAGATAAATCAACTGATAAAGTATTTACATTTCAAAAGGTTAACGTATTTAGTGTTTCTGGAATCTCTCTTGCATTGTTAACCTCGGGGTAAAGGAGACATGATGAATCATCTTATCTATAAAACAGGGGCCCTTCTTATGATGCTCAGTTTTTATGGGTGTCTCCTCCCGGAGGGGACAACGCGAGGGGCCTCTGGCAGTGGTGACAGTGCAACCTCAGATGTCGCAACGAATCTCGAAACGATCAGCAACGGTTTTACGCCGGATTCCCTCGAGACAAAGGCATCGGCTGCTCTGAGCGCATTGACCAAAAATGTTGGTGATGATCCCTGTGCCGATGCGGCTGATCTTTATGACTGTCAGCCGATTCTTCTTCGCATGTATATCGACATGGCCCAGCAATTTCTTGATATGACGAAAACGATTGTTTCAGAGATCGGTTCAGGGCTCGGAAGTCTCTCCGATGGAAGCAGCGGAACCGAGACACTTGAGGGGCAGACGGTTCATTATTCCAAGGAATCGGCATCTCATTTTTCACTCCTTCTTGAGGGGACGGGAGGATCCGCTGCTTACTTTGATGTGAACGAGACTGTCTACACACTGAAGATGGATCTGGATAAACTCGAAGAGGCGGGGGATGCCTCCGGCAAGCTCGAGATCGTGGTGACCTATGAAGGTGAAAAATCCTGGTCGATCGTGATTTTCATTTCCGGAATGGATTGTGACTCCTCGGATCCTCGTGCCCCTGAAAGGATTCATATCCGTGTCGCCAGGACTGAAGATTTTTGGAAGGGAAAGGCGATGTTTTACAATGGACGATGGAAGGCCGATAACGTTTCTTGCTCTACTTCAGAATCAGATGCATTGGCGATTAATTTCTACACCGATTTTGTTGCCAATGATGTGGCAGCGAAGGCGAGTGTCTATCTCTTGCCGCGTACCAAGAGTGATTTGTCTGATATAGAGGATTTCGGGATGGATCGATTCCCGATTAATTTTTCGACAAAGGATAAGACCTCGAACTATAAAAATTCATTTTGCAACCCGACCTCGACTCTCGATGCGGTTTGGGACAATGACTGCTCTTCTCTGGATGCCGCGGTAGGGAGTGCGGATTATGGTCCGGCGACAGATTGGATTGTGCCAAGCGAGTTTTATCTGGAGACGACGACGCTGCCTGAAAGTCTGGAATAAACTAACGAAGAGGGGGATCTATGAAAAAAAGAAACGGTTTGTTGATTGTTATTCTGAGCGGTTTTCTCTTGTCCGCTTGCGGGAATACCGCTGCCACGAGGGCTGCCACCGGCACGGCTGTGGAGGGGTTGGAAATTGCGAGCCAGATGTCTCTTGTTGAGGCGCAAGAAGGGACAACCAGCGGTTCACTTTCAGTCCTTGCTTCACTGATCAAAAGAGGGATCACCGCAGATCAGCTGACTCCTTATTATACAGATCCTCTCGATGTCTGGGTCTTCGATGAATCGATGGAATCTCTAAGCATCATCAACGAAATCCTCTGCTCCTTTGATCAGACCCGATATGCAGACATGGTGAACAAGGGGGATTATATCGCCCTGATTGATATTGAGGGGTGTTCAAAGGATACTGATCATAGCTCTGACCAAAACGATCAATCCGCCAGTGCCGCTGAAAGTTTCGAGACGTGGGTTCTGAATTCCAGTCGAGTTGACAATGATTCACCACAGATTGTGAAGGCCTGGATCCAACAAGAGGCGACTGAATTTGAGCCGGCGATGATTATTCAGGCAAAAATGACTATTACCGAGGGAAAGAGTGATACACGGCCTTATGGATCATTCCACATGGATTTCGAAATGGTTGATCCGTTATTTCCCGATCCGCCGATCGCACAGGGTTATCTGGAGACGGTCGATCGGGATGACGACCTGATCGAATTCCAATTTTCGATGAAAGGTGGGGATCAGTTCCCTGTGAGTGAGAATGCCCATGTCGTGACAACTGTTGATGGGACGGCAGGTCATGCCTTGACCTCGTTTGAGTTTAGTTTTGGCGGGCATACGGAGCAAGGGGCCTTTCAGGTTGCTTTTGATGAGGCCCACTATTTTTCGAGCGATTCAGTTTTGGCAGAAAGGAAATGCCTCGATAGGCAGAATTTTGACAACTACGTCTTTCGTTACGGTGTTTACAATGCCGATGGAAGTCGCGTGGCGGTGACGAACCCCGGTTTTGGGATCAAGTACAACGATTTCTATGGTTGGGCCGGTTACTGGGGGATCTGGTTTCCGGAGGAGGTAGAGCTTGTGAATGGGCTCGCCGTCGAGCGTTCGAATAATGACGAATCTTCAGGGGAAACGTACACCGTCAGGGTTGGTCCTGGAAAACTGGTCAAGCATACGAAGACGGAGATTACACTTGGAGATATCAAGGGGGCCCCGATGAATTATTGGGATAACACGGCGGGGCAAACCTATCGTGTGACCTGGAACGGGACCAGTCTCGTCAAAGATGCCGTGCAGGTCTGTCAGCCGAACGCCCCTTGTAGCTGGCAGGAGGTGACTGCGCAGAATCTCACGGCGAATGTGGGTGAATGGTTAAATTTCTGGCGCGATGGTTTGGGAGGGGTCTTTTTTGAATATCCGGCCGTCGCCTTGAGCAACTCCACGAAGATTACCTTTGACAAGACGCAGATCATGACCGGTCAAGAGAGTGACTTTACGAATGGTTCTGTAAAACTCTTCTGCTATCAGGATTGTCTACGTTCCGAGATCACCGAGGCACAAATCAATTGGCAAGGAGCGAGACCTTATTTTGATGATTCCATGAGTGTGACCGAAGCGTATCAATACTCTTTTGATCCATCGACGATGACGCTGACTTATGGAGGGGAAGTGGTTCGAGTGAAAGAGGGGGTTACCGCCTCCGGACCCAATCAGTGGGGGATTCAATCTGGACCGATGCTCACATCGACATCAGATCTGAGGAATACCTGGGAGGTCTGGGGACAGTCTGTCTACTACACCTGGGAGACAGGTCCGAACGATTGGAACCGGTTCATGGGACTTCTCGATAAAGACAACAAGGCGGTCGCTTTTGATCCTCCTCTGCGACTCAATTACAAACATACGGATGGGGTCCTGTATGGCCTGGAATATGCCGGCTTCGGCGAATTGCAGGGGATTCCATGGACACAGGTCGAAGGGACCGATCGCTGGTATCCTCAACTGACCATTGCAGATGGAACAGAGGTAACCGGTGAAAACGGAACCCCTTATTATGTTCGGGCCCTCGAAATGGAACAGAGGATGTCTGAGGATGATTCCAGCGAATGTTCTGATTTGACATTTGAGACACTCACGACACCTGCTCAAGATTATACTGATCCAGATGTTGGTGCGATGCCGGATGTTACTGCTGATCCTGCTGTGATTAAAGGGGAGCTGACTGGAAGCTAGTGTACTGTCCCTAACACTTCTTTACAGTAGTGTTCCAGAAATTTCTTTAAGCGAGGCGCCCGCGAGCGAGCGACCAGAGCGTACTTTGTGGTACGTGAGGATCGCGAGGGAGTGGGCAACGAAGCGTAAAGGAATTTATGGGACACTACACTAGCGCATCTTGAGGATTTCTTCTTTGGCGTGGGGGAAGTCATTCAAAAGCCTTTTGGTGTTGGCCGTTTCAAAATCGGCAAAATCAAAGCCGGGGGCGACGGTACATCCGATAAAACTAAACCGGCTTCCCTTCGCGGGATAACCACCGAACCAACAGCCGGCGGGAATCAGATGTTGGACCTTCTCGTCTGTCAGGATATCCTGACCCAGCGTCACCTTCTCAACACGATCCGGAAAAATCTGAACAACAATGAGTGGATCTCCCAGATAGAAATGAAAGAGCTCGTCGGTCTTGAGACGATGGAGTTTTGATTTTTCTCCCTCGGCCAGGAGATAATAGATCGCAGTTGAAAAAGCGCAATCTCCGACGAATCGAGAAGGGAGGGCCGATTTCGAAATTTTCTCAACAGCCCTGTAGGTCTCGCGATAGTGGCCTCCTTCCGGGTGGGGTTTGAGATCGAACAACTGGATGATTTTAGCAGCGGTGAGGCTTGAGCGGTTCATCTCACCTCGTTCATTAGGAAAACTGGGAACAAGAAGCCAGAAAATAAAAATGGCGTCCCACCAGTGGCGGGGCGCCATTTTTTGTATCATGCGCTTCTTTTAAACTTAAGCGGCGCTGACTTCAGTCGCGTGTTCACCCTTCGGCCCAACGCCGACGTCGAAAGCGACCTTCTGACCCTCGGCGAGTGTCTTGAAACCCTCACCTTGGATGTTGGAGTGATGGACGAAGAGATCCTTGCCACCATCCTCAGGGGTAATAAAACCATACCCCTTGCTATCACTGAACCATTTGACGGTTCCTTGTTTTTTGGACATAAATGTCCTCCTTATTTCTTGCTGTACTGCTCTGGGATTGCGATCTGATTTAAGGTAGGATTACCGAAAACTTCGAATTCCTGAGTACAACTTGTGACGCACCGTACAGGCATCCAGAGAAAATAGCAAGTTCCTTTTCACAGGATCCTTTTTACAGGATCGAAAAGAGCTTCATCAATACCCACAGAGCAGGGGCCGAGAGGAGAGGCATCACGAGATTGTCATCGAGTCTCTTGAAAGAAGCCTCGGCCAGGGTACCGACAAGCCCGCTCAAGATTGAAAACGCTATCAGTGACCACCCACCAATCGGATCAGGAAAGAGTCTTCCGGCGGAAAGTGCCGCCAACCCGAGGCAGACGAGAAAGCAGATGAGGGATCCTTCCCAACTGACATGGGGTGAAATCCGGTGTTTCCCATAGAGTGTTCCGACAATACCCGCTAGCGGATCACCGACGGCGATAAAGAGAAGTGTCAACGTCGCGACCTCAATCGGGAAGATGAAATAAACAATCGCCATCGAGAGGATATAGAAGGTCGCTGCGGTGATCTTTTCGTTTTCTCCCTCCCTCATGATCGAGCCAAAGAATCGTAAGACCCATCGATTGACCTTCGGATTCAAGTGGCGGATCGTTTCGAGCGCAAAGGCCCAGAGAATAAACGGTCCTGTGACTCCCCAGATAATCGTCTCTGACCATCCCGAATAGACAAAGAGATAAAGAAACGAGAGTCCCATCGAGATATGGGTTAATTTTCTCCTCCACTGGATCACCTTTTTATTGGGGAGGAGTGGTTCTCCTCGCAGAATTTTCTGCATCAGGGGGCTCGTCTCGAGTTCGGCAATCAGCGAGGCGACATGGCGAAGTTTTTCATGAAGATCGCGTGAGGAACGATCTCTTTCAAATGATTCGATCGCTTCGAGGCATCTCTTGACCAACGGATGACAGCGAAATGCCTTCGGCATTCTTTGAATAGAACTTTTGTAGCGCTCGACCGCCTCTTGCCAGGGTTTTTCGGCGAATTCTCTTTGGAGTTCTGCGAGGAGGTTACCGAGCGAGAGGCTTGCCTCTCGAAAAACCAGCGCCTCTGTTAAGGGGTAAGACATCATCTGCACCTAACGCGTCTGCCATGAAAAATTCAAGGCGATATTTCGCCGAGAATTTGTCTGACTGACTGTAAAAGTTCATTGGACCCCAGAGGCTTCCGGAGAATTCCTCTGGCGCCTGTCTTCACGGCCCGTTCCTCCAGATCCCTTCCGACGAGCGCTGTGAGGAAATAGACAGGGATCTTTTGGGTGTTTGGAAATTTCAAGAGTTCTTCGCAGACCTTCCATCCATCCATTTCCGGCATTCGAATATCCAGGAGGATCACATCCGGCTGGAAGGCCGCCG
Organism: Deltaproteobacteria bacterium; assembly: GCA_016180845.1. Classification (NCBI taxonomy): domain Bacteria; kingdom Pseudomonadati; phylum Myxococcota; class Myxococcia; species Deltaproteobacteria bacterium. The sequence goes on along the minus strand of JACPAK010000005.1, from coordinate 8,367 downwards.
CCTTTTCAAGGCAGCTCTTTCCATTTTCGGCCAATTCGACAAGGAATCCAAAATCCTTCAGACAGATTCCTGTCAAATACAGAAAATCAGGTTCGTCATCAACAAGCAGAATCTTCTTCTGGGACATCAATTTCTCCAGCGAGGAATTCTATGCCAGATAGGATAACCTCTCAAGGTTTTAAATGATCTTTGTCAGTTTGACAGTCCCGGGCTCGGGGAGTAACTTAATCAAGCCTAGGGGGGTTATGTTTTCCACAATTGGTCCCTACCTCATTACGGAAACCCTGAAAACAGAGGGGTGGATTAGCCTCTTTCGGGGAATTCATCAAAAAAACAGACGTCCCTTCATTATCAAGCTTCTGCGGGAGAATTCTCCACCGGAAATGGTGGCGCGTCTGCAGCACGAATATGAAATTGAACAGGAGTTGAAGAGTGCTTACGTGGTAAAACCGTATGAACTGGGCCTTTATGACGGTCAGCAGGCGCTTGTCATGGAGGACTGCAGTGGCAAGTCATTGGAAAATTTCGTGGAGTCTCCGATGGATATCGGGATGTTTCTGGACCTCGCGATCAAACTCTCTGCAGCGGTAGCGGATCTTCACCGAAGAGGGGTCATTCACCATGATATCAAGCCGCAAAACATTATTGTGACCCCTGTCCATGGGATCAAAATCATCGATTTTGGGATCGCCTCCAGGGAGGGGCGTGAATTTGCCGGGATCAGGAATTACCGTTTGGTAGAAGGGGCGCTTGCCTATATGTCCCCCGAACAGACCGGTCGAACGAGCCAGGCGGTCGATTTTCGTTCCGATCTCTACTCGTTGGGGGTTACGTTTTATCAGATGCTAACGGGATCTCTTCCTTTCGAGGCGAATGATCCTGTGGAGTGGATTCATTGCCATATTGCGCGTGTCCCGCCTTCCCCTTACGAAAGGAGAGTCTCTATTCCGGTCACTCTTTCGAATATTGTCATGAAGCTTTTGTCCAAGGCGCCTCAGGATCGCTATCAAACGGCATCCGGTCTCAAGGAAGATCTCGAGGCTTGCCTTCATTTCTGGAAGGAAGGTCAGCGGATTCCAGTTTTTGATTTGGGAAAGAAAGATCAAAAGTTTTCCTGGCCGGAGAAACTCTATGGTCGGGAGAAAGAGATCGAACAGTTGCAAAAAAAGTTTTTCGAGTTAATCGAAAAAGGGAAGGTGGCACCTGTCCTCGTTTCCGGGGCCGCCGGTATCGGCAAGTCGGCCCTGATTCAGGAACTGAAAACACGGATTGCCGAAAAATCAGGTTTTTTTGCCTCCGGAAAGTTTGACCAATTCAAACATGACAGGCCCTATGCCCCGATGATCCAGGCGTTGAGGGATCTGGTTCAGGATATAAAAAGTAGCGGAGAGAAAAAAATAGATGGCTGGAAAAAGAGGCTTGCGAAGAGATGGGGGGTCAGCGGGCAGATTATCGTTCAACTGATGCCGGAGTTGGAGTTGACGATCGGCAGACCTCCCCCCTTGCCAGAGGTCTCCCCGGCCGAAACCGAAGCGCGTTTCCGCAGTGTCTTTTCAGAGTTTCTTGGGACGTTTGCGGAACCCGAACATCCCTTGATCCTTTTTTTAGATGACCTGCAGTGGGCAGACCCCGCCAGCCTCCAATTGATAGAATACCTTCTGATCCCGATTCCCCATTTGCTCCTTATCGGTGCCTACCGGGATGATGATCCCCATTCCTCTCAATTGCTTTTTCAGATGCTGGAGAGAATCAAAACAAAGAAAAAGATGATCACATCCATTCACCTGAACTCGTTGTCTCGAGAGGCCCTGACCGATTTCATTGCCGATACCTTTCATGTCTCCCGCAAGAGGGCAGGATCACTCGCCCTCGTGACCGAGCAAAAGACACTCGGGAATCCCTTTTTTACCATCCAGTTTCTGTCACTTCTTTGTGAGGAAGAGTTGATCCGGCAGGATCAAGGGGGCTGGGTGTGGGAGGCGGAGCAACTGAAGAAAGTAGGGTTTGCCGAAAATGTGATCGACCTGATGGTCAAAAAATTAAGCCGGCTTCCACCCAAAACGCTGGAAATTGTCAAAAAGGTCGCTTGCCTGGGAGGTTCGGTTTCTTTGGAGACGTTGTCCTTCATCGAATCTCAGTTAGCGGGGGAAGTTCGGAAAAGACTAGCCCCTGCGCTTAAAGAAGGGCTTCTTCTCTCTACAGAGGATTCTTACCAGTTTTTTCATGATCGGGTTCAGCAGGCCGCCTACTCCTTGATCCCTGAAGAGAAGAGGGGAGAGACGCACCTGCAGATGGGACGGCTCCTTTATGCGGTTCTCAAGCCGGAAGAAAATGAATCCCTGGTTTTCGAGGTCATCAATCAATACCATGCAGCACTTTCACTCCTGACCGATCCCGATGAAAAACACCACCTCGCGAACCTCTTTTGCATAGCAGGGCGAAAGGCGAAAGAATCAACAGCCTGGGCGACGGCCCTCGGTTATTTGGAAACTGGAATCAGTTTGTTGGGGAAAGAGGCGTGGTCAAGAGATCATCAGCTTGCCTTCGATCTTATTTTTGGGTGTGCCGAATGTTCCTACCTCACGGGTGATTTTGAGAAGGCGGAGAGTCTTTTTCCGGAACTTCTGGAAGAGAGCGGGTCCAAGATAGCCAAGGCGAAGGTGTATCGTCTAAAGATCGAAATGGGTATGACGAGGGGGGAGCCGAGCCGCTGTTTTGAGGCAGGGATTGAGGCGATCCGGGTTTTTGGAATTCAGGTCTCACCCCGACCGTCGGAAATTGAAATCCGGAACGAATATGAAACATTATGGCATCGTCTCGGGGATTGGCAGATTGAGAATTTGATTGATCTGCCTGCAATGACCGATCCTGAGATGATTGCTATTACCGAGATCCTGTTTGCCCTGATCCCTCCTGCCTACTTCGGGAACATGAACCTTTTTTCCTGGATTCATTTTCGTGCCGCCAATCTTTTTCTCCAATATGGGCAGTCTCCAGCCGCTGCCCCGATCTATGCCTCCCTGGGAGTGATCCTGGGGCCTGTCTTTGGAAGGTATGAGGAGGGGTATCGTTTTGCTAGGCTTGGTTGTCATATGGCAGAGAAGCGTGGGATTCCGGATTTGCAGGGAAAAGTTTGTTTCATTTTTGGGGCGATGGTCTCCTTCTGGACTCAGCCTTACTCCACAGGAGCGGATTACCTTCTCACCGGGATTGAGATCTCTTCGCTTGCTGGAGATCTCAACTACGCCTGTTATTCCTCGGTAAACCGGGTTTTGTTCCGGTTCAATCGTGGGGAACCTTTAAATGAGGTTAACGAGGAACTCGAAAAAAGGTTCGATTTTGTTCAAAATGCAAAATTTGAGGACTATAATCAGGCGCTGGTCTCGTTGCATCGGCAGATCGATCTCTTGATGGGACGAACGACCCAATTCTCCGATCTAAATGATGATGAGCTGAAGGATTATGAGGCTCACCTGAAGACTCATTTTCCCCTCATGCTCTGGGTTCACTACGTCCATAAGATGGAAGCGGAATTAATCTTCGGAGATTTCCCTCAGGCTTACCAGACTTCCCGGAAGATGCAGACGGCGCTGATACCGACGCAGGCCAATATCCTCCTCCCAGAGGCCTATTATTATATGGGCCTGATTCTCGCCTCTTCTTTCTCCTCGCTCTCGCCGGATGAACAACAAAAGGTCCTTGAGACCTTGATGGAATGTCACCGAAAATTCGAACAATGGTCAAAAATCTGCCCGGAAAATTTTCTCTGCAAAAAAGTGCACCTTTCTGCCGAGATCGCCCGACTCCAGAAAAAAGAGATCGAGGCGATCCGTCTTTATGAAGAAGCGGCTGCGGTGGCCCGAAGTTACGGTCTGATTCAGATCGAGGCGATTGTGTGCGAGATGGCGGCCCGCTTCCATCACGAATCTGGCCTCTCGACGACAGCGGAGGCTTATTTGCGAAGATCCAGGGGTTGCTATCTCCTCTGGGGTGCGGTTGGGAAGGTCAGGCAATTGGACAGGCTGTTCCCTCATTTGGTTCCCCAAAAGGGGCCGGTTCCAAGTCCCACTTTCGTGACAGAGGCCGGGGCGATCGACTTGCTTTCGGTGGCCAAGGCGCAGCAGGCGATTTCTAGCGAAATCGTTCTTTCGAGACTCTGGGAAAAACTTCTGCAGATTATTCTGGAACAGGCCGGTGCTGAGAGGGGGTATTTTGTTTTCGTTCAGAACAACGGTTTTCTTTTGCAGGCCGCGGCGGAGGTGGAGGGGGCCTCTATCCGGACCAGGACGTTTCGAAGCGTCCCGGTATCATCCGCCTCTTTGCCCATTTCTATTCTCCAACATGCGGTCCAGACGCAGGGATCAGTCCTTTTGACCGGTTCCCCTGATGATGGGATTTTTTCTGCCGATCCCTATATCCGGAAGGTGAGGCCGAAATCTGTCTTGTGTCTTCCGATTATCCGGCGGATGGCGGTGACCGCCCTTGTTTATCTGGAGAATAACCTTGTTTCCGGGGCCTTCACGCCGGAGAAAAATGCGATCCTCAATTTGCTCATTCCCCAAGCGGCGATCTCACTCGAAAATGCGAGCCTCTATTCAAGTCTCCGGGAGGAAAATGAGGAAAGAAAGTCGATCGAAGGGATCCTCAAGGAAAAAAATGAGGCGTTAGAAGGTCTCTCGCGGATCAAAGATGAGTTCATCACGATGGTGACTCACGAACTTCGCACCCCCCTTGCCGTCGTTACGGAAGGACTGGATCTGACGTTGGAAAAAATCAGCGATTTGTTGAATCAGGAACAGGCGGAGATTCTGACGAGGGTCAAGAAAAACATCAAAAGACTGGGGAGGATGATCAATAATGTCCTCGATTTTCAGAAACTCGGCTCGAGTCTCGGGCCTCTGCATTTCCGCTTGAAAGATCTGGCAGAGATCGTCCGTGAGGCACATTCGATTCTCCTGCCTGAAATCGAGAAGGGGGAGATCCATTTTGAAATCGACCTTCCCGATCCGCTGATCGTCTGGTGCGATCCGGAGCGTATCCTGCAAGTTTTTTTGAATCTGATTGAAAATGCGATCCGGTTTACCCCTGCTGGAGGAGAGGTCCGGATCGAGTCCAGGAAGTTGCCCGAGGGGTATGAGGTGATCGTCGAGGACACTGGAATCGGTATCAAGCCGCAAGATCGAGGGAAGATTTTCCAGATTTTCAGTCAGGCTTATCATCAGGGGATCTGGAAAACCGGTGGATTTGGAGTGGGACTGGCGATCTGCAAGAAGATCATGGACCTCCATGCGGGGCAGATCCGGACGGAAGACCGACCCGGAGGGGGAAGCCGATTTATCGCGACCCTCCCGTTTCCTCCCGAGCAGAAGAGGTAGCAAGCAACTAATTCCACGACAGGATCGATCAAGAAGACAAGATGAATTTCTTTGCCATCGAAGGTCTTCTTACTGTGTTTACTGCTCTTGGATCCCTGAAGATCTACAGTGGACTCAATCAGGCGGTAAATGCGATTTCAAACCGTTTTGAAACGGTACTGACCGAAGAGGCTGATCGCTACATCTCTCCCGCAGGGGAAATATTCCGTTTTCATCGGCAGGGAGGGACGCTGAATTTTACACGGGATCCGTTTGTTTCTCCTGATGCTCGATTTACCCAATTTATGACATCTAAGGAAGGGAGACGGTTTGTTCGGCATAGGGAGGATTTCCTCACAAGATATCAACTCAAGGAGTCAGTGAGAATCCTCTATGGAGGGGAGGCAGAACAGATTATCCGGCTTAGAACCGGCAACATTGTCGTCATTCCTCACGGCAGCTCGCATGCCTTCTCACAGCTGCATGAGTTGGGTCATTGTGTCCCAAAGGGATATCTTAAAATTACAGATGAGATCCGAGGTTTCTTTCATCGCCAAGGGAAAATAAGATTGTTAGGGGCGATAGGAGTCTTTTCGTTAGCTAATTTCTTTTACTGTCGAACCGATCCAACAGCTGACAACTCCTCTCCCTGGTTACTCGGGTCCCTCCTGGCGCTTGTTTATAGCGGCCCCGTTTTGTACGAGGAGATACGGGCTAGTTCTTTTGCCCTGCTTCATCTGGCAAGACTCGGAACAGGTAAAGAGCCTATTTTGGGCGCTCTAACATGTCTCGTTTCGCTCGCCTCTTATTTAACTCCGGCTCTTGCCGTCGTCGCTGCCGGCTATTTTGGAGAGGCGATCGCAGAATCAATCCGATGAGTTGACGAATTGGTTGGATATGCTAGTCGACCTCAAACTAAAGGGAGGGTTGACGAGAAAAGTCCAGATACAAGGAGCCTGACGAGGCCGACTGAGGCGTACTGTAATGTACGTCGCAAGGAGTGCCGAGGATAGGCGACGAAGTAGATGGACTTTTCTCGTCAACCCCGGGTCGGTAGCTCAGTCGGTAGAGCACTGCCCTTTTAAGGCAGGTGTCCCGGGTTCGAGCCCCGGCCGACCCACCATAAAGGTCCCCTTCGTCTAGAGGCCTAGGACATCGGCTTTTCAAGCCGGTAACACGGGTTCGAATCCCGTAGGGGACGCAAATTGCAAAACGGGGCCGCCGCCGCCAGATGCGACCACGGCAAGTTGTAGGAAAAAAAGAGGGTTTTGGCCGCCAGCCGGAAGTTCGAGCCGATTTTTCCCGCCATTTCTTTGAAGGATTCTAAATCTCCACTCGCCGCCACCTGATCGGCCTGGTGAGCCGCTTGGAAGAACCTTTGAGTCGGTTCGAGCCAACCCGTTGCCCCCGCCTCTAATTGGGCCATTTTAGTCTCTGCCTCGATCTTCTCGTTGAGTAACGCCTCCCGTTTCGCTTGATATTCTCCCTGGGTGACCAACCGATTGAGATGGGCATCGAGCAAAAGATCGAGCTTGCCTTGAACCTCGGAGCGTTTCTCCTGGATATTGGCCTTCATGGCGGCAACGGGTTGGCTTGCCTCGGCCGCCTCCTTGGCCAGTTCGACCAAAACCTTTTGATAGGTGTCTGCTGGCAGAGCGACCTTGGCGATCGCGTCCTTTAGTTGCCCGGCTAATTTTTCCTCTCGGACATACGGTTCGGTGCACTCCCCCTTTTTCTTGGTGCACCGATAATAGTGGTGACCCTTTTGTCGCTCTGCCGTGATGGAGCAACCACACCGATCGCAAGTTGCAAGGCCAAGGAGGGGAAATTTGTTCTTTTTATATTTATGGGGCTTCCCGTTTCGGACGAGGGCCTTCTGAACGTCGTCGAATAGCTCCTTGGAGATCAGCGGTGCGTGGTTCCCTTGATGGATCTCGCCGTTAAAATTCATGAGGCCATAGTAGAAGGTGCTGCCCAGCATCCGCTGGATTTGGGATTGGAAAAGTGGCCTCCCCGTCCGGCTCACCAGGCCCCACTGGAAAGAGGCCTTCCTTAAGTCTTTCAAGGTGTATTGGCCGGTCGCGTACGATTCAAAGATTTCTTTAACAAGGGGGCCTTTCACCGGATCGACGACAAGCTTTCGGAAATTGGGATCCTTGACGTAACCGATCGGGGGAAATGAGGGCCACTCACCACGGCGTAATTTCTGACGCTGGCCTCGTTTCACGTTCTCCGAAAGATTGTCGACAAAATATTTGGACTGCCCAAAGGCGATATTCATCATGAATTTACCTTGGGGGGTCGCCTCGAACCAAAAGGTGGGAAATTTGAGGAATTTGATATGTGCCCGGTATCCAAAAGGTAAATGATCCGGCCGCCATCAATAGAATTTCGGGCGAGGCGATCCGGATGCCAGGCGATAATCCCCTCCGCCTCGCCTTTCTCAATCCTTGAGATCATCTCATTGAAGATGGGGCGGCCGGGAGTCTTGGCCGTCATGGCCTCGACGAACTCCTGCTTGATCTTTAATCTCTCCTTTGAGGCGAATTGGCGGAGTTCTACAAGTTGGGCCTCAATGGAGAGGACCTGTTTTTCCTCGGTATCGGTCGATTTTCTTGCGTAAAGAAAGAACTCTGTCGCCATGACGGCCCCCCTTTCAATTTGAAATCTCGTCGCCTTTGGGCAGTTGGTGAAAGGCCCCCGATCTCTATCTGATTTTCTGGAGATTTAGAATCCTTTTTTTCAACAAGAGGAATCGGCTCGCGGATCCGCCACCGGCGGAGACGCCAAAGGTCCCGAAGGGACCGGATAAATCCCGCAGGGAGATTTGGAACTTCCGGCTGGCGGCCAAAACCCTCTTTTTTTCCTATAACTTGCCGTGGTCGCATTTGGCGGCGGCGGCCCCGTTTTGCAATTTGCGTGAATTAGTGGCCCAAGTTCGAACCTTTTACGAGGAAAATCTATAGAAAAATTGGACGGGATTTTTTGGATGATTGGAAAATATTTTTTTCGA